>CAMWHN010000330.1 GCA_947174085.1 uncultured Ruminococcus sp. | reverse complement strand
CATTATAACAGATTCTAGCGGTTTTTTCTATCTTTTTTTCTTCGAACTCACGTTTTTACAGGTGCGGAAATGAACGCTATCTGTTACAGGTGATTGTTCCGGCTTACAAGGTGGCATTGTTCGGAAAGGCTGGCGGTCGATGAAAGCGGTGATTGTAAAATTTTTCCTGAGTCTGCTCGCTGACAAAAGAACACGGCATAGAATATTGCTGATGATCGGCAGTATCACTGTGGGACTGTTCTGCATGATGATACTGCCGTTTGTGGTCTTATCGCCCTTGAATCAGACCAAGCCGCTGGAGATAGAAACAGAATTTGATGAATCAGAACTGCTGTCAGCTATTGATGCCGACAGGCTGACAGCAATGGAAACAAACGGGCAAATCATAGCGGAGATGCTTTTTTGCAAGGGCTTGTCAAATCAGATCATGAAAGCACAGCTGATTTATCTGTCTTATTCTGATGATGACCAAATCACTGATTTTGATGAGTATACCAACATTTTTCACATCGAAGATGACAATATTCTGATAGACCGTCTGAATTCAGACTATGCATTTGAAATTGACAAGGACGAATTTCAGCGAACGTATCTGTTAGTGAAAAATGCGATAATTGACCCTTATCTGTTCACCAATCCAGAAACGAAAAACAGCACGGATCTCGCCGCATGGTGTCGGAATGCCTATGAATCCGGATGGCTTTCAGAATCAGGACGGGGCGAAATGAATCCAGAAAAGCGATGGAGAACTGCTGATAATATCGGACTACTGCTGGGATACCTGAATTATCATCCGGATGAAAAACTGTTCAGCAATGACTATGATACATTGTTTTATACAGAGCAAGGCTTTCTGGATACCATGCCGGATGTAGCTGGAATTGGTGTATTCAATGGTGAGGAGTTTGGAGTTTATGCCGGTAACGGTGAGGTCATTTTCTGTTCAGAAATTGTTGGTCATGCGGAAAAAACAGATTTAACATGCGGAATCTGGATAAGCTGGTGTACGTTTGATGCAGTCGAATATCCGCAGGATGTATGGGATGCCGTACAGGCATTACAGCCAGAAGAATCTGAAGAAAATGAAGAAATTTATGAGGATGAAAGTGAGGAATCAGCCGATGAGAATTCATTTGAAGAATAGGAACTGTGAACTGACAGAAGATTTTCCAAAGAACCTGTTTGCATTACAGGACATTCTTGACCGTCTGCATCAGTCAGGAAACAGGAATGTCCTGTTCCGTTTTGACTGTGATACTGAAAAAAATATTCTGCCACCGGAACTGTCCGGCAGAGAATTTCAGACAGGTCTATGCAGACTGAATATGTTCGCAGAACGATTGGAAACAATGACACCGGCAGAAAATGCAACATACAAGGCAGTGCTGAAAGTGAATGCTGTTTCTGATTTTGATGAACTGTTGCAGATGACCTACAATCTAGGGAGCATACCCGTGATAAAGGCTTCCTGTTTTTCTGAACTTGGTGCATTCGCTGTTGAACAAGAAATGCTACCTGAAATCGAGAACTGTCCAGCTGAACTATTGAAGTATCTTGATACTGAAAAACTTGGCAGGCTGATGGCGGAAAGAAATGGGGGTGTGTTTATTGATGATTACTATTGTGAGCCGGAAATGTATAAAAAACTAGATATTCACATTGAAATTGGTAATCCTGAATCATGTTTTTTCCGTCTGCTCTTAGCACCGAGATCAGGTGATAAACATCTTGCAGAATGGGTATCTCTGCCCTGTGAAGGCCCAGAATTTGAAGGAAAAATTTGTCTGCAATGGGAATCCTCCCTGCCGAATCTGCGGATTTCACAGCGTCCGGAGCAAGCTGAAATTGTGTCATTGAATCACCTTGCACAGCAACTGTCACAACTAGATGAGCAGGAATTTGTAAAGCTGAAAGCAGTCATGGAACATGAAAATGTCCGGAACATTGCTGGAACAGTTGACTGCATCAAACATCTGCATGAATATGATTTTGACCCTCTTCCTTGCAGTCTGGATATATTTGCAAATCTGTATCTGATGCGGAATATCCCCGTTGATTTTCCAGTCAAAGTATTTGCAGATGTGAATATGTCGGATTTCGGTGATAAAATTCTTCATCAGAAACAAGGCGCAATCACCAGCTACGGCATATTGTCTGGCAGAAATCAGATGCTTTATGCTGGACTGACTGCCGAATCGGAGCAGTCAGAAAGTGAGGATGAGACGGAAGAATCTGCTATGAATATGGGAGGAATGTAATTTGAAAAAGAATATTGATGTGAACGAAGAAAAGCTGTCAGCTCTGGAAATGTATCTCGCACAAAAGAATACCACACTCGATGAAGAACTGACGAAGTACACGGAACAGCTTTACACGAAAACTGTTCCGCAGAATGTCCGTAATTATAGTCAACAAACTTGAAAAGCAAAAGAGATAGCACTATCCACGGAATCAAAAAAATGGATAGAATTGCGAATGATAGATTTCAAATAAGCCCAAAAC
>CAMWHN010000329.1 GCA_947174085.1 uncultured Ruminococcus sp. | reverse complement strand
GTTAAGGCAATACTACATAGATATTTAAAAGGAGGATACTATATGAAAATGCTAAATGCATTAATAGAAATTATGAATCGTCATCAAATGGTTTCTATCTATGGAGACGATTCTGACTGGTTTTTTACTGGGTATATTCAAGCTGTAGATGAAACAGGCTTGTTATTAAGCAAGCAGAATTATGGCGGATATTCTAATGGATTTGTGTTTTTTACTGATATTGTGCAGTTTGAAACAGATTCACCAGATACGCAACGTCATGAAAAATTATTCCGACTTAGAAAAGTGGAACCTGATAAATTTGAGATAGTTCCAAATGATAATTTATTAGAAACTATTTTTAAAATTTGTTTTGAAAAGCATTTGCTTTGTGATTTTTTTAAAAATGAAGAAAATGATATTTTTGGATTTATTTCTGAATTATATGAAGATGATATAGTGATTACTAGTGTCAATACTTATGGGGAATATACTGGAAAAGTTTATCTTCAAAAATCAAATATTTATCGTCTGTTTATTGAGGGAGAACAGGAGCAGGTAATAAAATTGCTTTATTATGATAATTTAAGCAAGTGAATCTATGTTGATAACTTCAAGCTGATTCTGATTAACTTTGAAATGAATGTCAAATCCTGAAAATTGCATACTGTAAATTCTTTCAGGGTCGTTTTGATAAGAAGGTCGTGGGTCGTCTGCTAAACAGGCAATCACGGCTTTTTGTTTTTCTTCTGGAATCATAGCAAGGAATTTTTCAGGAAAATTAATTTCAAGATGATAATTTTGTAATAATTCGCCATAACTCCCGATTGCGTTCGGATAGCTATCTGCATAAGGCAAATATGGCTTAATGTCTAAAATTGGCGTGTTGTCGAGCAAGTCCACGCCTGAAACAAGTAAGTTATTATTTTCGATTCCGTCAAGCTTTACACAAGATAAGCCGATTGGATTCGGTCTGAACGGTGAACGGCTTGCAAATACACCAATTCGCTGATTTCCGCCTAACCGTGGGGGGCGAACTGTTGGTGACCAATTTTTTCTATGAGATTCTGAAAAATCGAAAATTAGCCATAAATGTGAAAATTCTGTAATGCCCCGCAAAGCCTCTGGTTTGCGATATTCTGGCAGGAAAATAATTTTTCCTGTTAATTCTGGTACACGTCCGCTTTGTCGTGGAATGCCGAATTTTTCTTTGAAATCTGTATGAATATAAGCAATTGGCTGTATGATTAATTCTTGATTCATGATTGATAAAACCCTCAGAATTTTTTATTATTTTTGGCGTAAGTGCGAAAAAAACCAATACTACTTATTAAATCAAGAACACTAGCCAGACCAAATAAGCTTTTTACTATAATTTTAGTTTCAAATTCAAATATTGCAACTATCATAAATATAATACTTGACAATAAAAATAAACTAGCAGAAATAAGAAGATGTTTATTATTTTTCATGTGATGACCTCTTAAATTAAAATCATTCCTTCACCTAAATCAGCTTCATTTCTTGGAATAAATCCAAATTTTCTATAAAAATTTTCTTTATTTTTAGAAGCTCCTAAATAAGTGCGAATATTAGGACTAATAGATTTTAATCTTTCTACTTCTTGTAAAATAAATTTCATTAATTGAGAGCCTATATTTTTGCCTTGAAATTCAGGAATTACCATAACATCTTGAATATATAAGAACAAAGTTTTATCACCAATTAATCTTGCATATCCGATAATTTGCTCATCATTAAATGCACAAATGGAATAAAGTGTATGCTGAATGGCTTCTTCCACAATATTTTCAGGTTCAGCTCCCCAGCCGACTTGCTGAGTTAAATAATGATATTCTTGTACGGTTGGATTTTTTTCAATAAATCTAATCATAATTACTCCCATAAATTAAAATTTATATTTTTGCTTTTGTTAATGCATATAGTTTCATATCTATTATTTTTCCGTTTTTAACAGCATTATTTTTTAATATGCCTTCCAATTGAAATCCTGCTTTTTCAAGTACACGGCAAGAGGCTGAATTATATGCAAAAGGTTCTGCATAAATACGGATGATATCAGTATTATTGAAAACATATTCACAAATTTGTTTGACTGCTTCGGTCATAATACCTTTGCCCCAGTAATTTTCTGCAATATAATAGCCCAATTCTCCAGTTCGTCTATGAATATTTTCCTGACGAAAAATGCTAATACTTCCAATTACTTTGTTATCTATTGTGATAGCAAAAGCGAAAATTTTATTTTCATCAGCAGAAAGCATAGCTTGAATATATTCTGTTGCATTTTGTTCGGTATATGGATAAGGTAAACCATCTCTTAAATTATCTTGTATTTTTTTGTTAGATAGAGCCAATGCCAAATCTGATGCATCAGATAATTTCCATTTTCTAATTTTGCAAATCAATCTTTTCAACCTTTCATAAGTTCTGATTTCATTATAGCATGGTTTTTATTCTCTGTCAAGCTATGATATAGAAAAATCACGGAAATCAATTTTATTAGTAAATA
>CAMWHN010000328.1 GCA_947174085.1 uncultured Ruminococcus sp. | reverse complement strand
TTTTGATTCCCTGGATAGTGCTATCTCTTTTGCTTTTCAAGTTTGTTGACTATATGAAACGGCGGACGTGGGCGAACGTGGGGGCTTGTGCAGGGTTATTCGGAGCAGTTGCGGTGAATGATGCTGATGATTTTTTCGATTTCTTCCGGCGGAAGATTCATATTTTCAAGGCTCTGACGTGTTCCGCAGTCGGGACAAATCATCGTAGCATTGTCGGTTCTTGAAAGCACCGGAGCGCCGTGGTATTCACCGCCGCAAATCGGACAGGTTCTTGCTGTGTTTTCAGAATTTTTCATTTCTCACACCCCCTTCGCTGATATCAAATGCAAGTCGCAGATGCTTCAAATGAAAACCGAAATCACGGTAGCCCTGAACGCAGGTTCTGACGTAATGACTGCTCGGAATCCCCAGCGGTCTATCCTCGTGCATGATGTACACAAAAGCCTTGATTTTTCGGCGGTTTACGGCGACTTCCATTTCGGTTTTGTAGTAGAAATTCGGATAGCCTTCGTACAAATCGAGACGGCGTTCATCGGATTCTGAAACCTCCCAGACTGCAACGGGAACTTTGGATTTTTCGGCTTTCTCAATAGTGAGGTAAGAGCCAGTTTTGCTGCCCTTGAAAAGCAATTGATAGCCGTGAATCCACGCTGTTCCGATTGGCTTTGCATCAGGGCAGCGATGCTTCATCTGCTCTACATTGAGATTTGAACCGTAGGCAAGGTAGTATTTTTTCATTGAAATCATTCCTTTTTGTGAATTCCGCAACGGTGTCCGTTTTGGTAATCACATATTAAATCTTTTCAGGCAAAATTGCAAGCCGCTAAAACTACAAAATTTCTGTGAATTTTATTGTGTAGTATTTGTGCAGAATATGCCTTGCGAAATCAGGCGGTTTATCGCCGTTGTGTGGCTTGGTGTTTTAGTGGGGATAACTTTGCGGAGGAATCCTTGTCGTTCCACACGGGGCAACACGGCGGGCGTACAGCCCGTCTGTTGCTGTTGAGCAGAGCCTTTTCAGGCTCTGCCGTAGCGGAAGGCTGCATCGCCCTCAAGATTTTTTGTCAGGAAATCTCTCGCAGTTGAAAACTCTTCTCCAACAAGTCCCAAGCGTATCAGCCATGTTCTCATTGCGAATTTCGGGTTTTCGGTCTGCTGAGGCTTGGGACTTGCTGTTCTCAGGTCTTTCGCCATCTGACTGAGTGCAAGGCAAAGCTGAATGTAGCTTTTGAGCTGTCCTGCATGAAGTCCGTTTTTCTTGCCGTTCGCAGGCTTGTCGAACTGGAAAAGTCGGAACTCAATCGTACCTTTTGTAAACACCGCATGGTAATTCGTCATATGGTATCGGCTGTCGTTGTAGTGCTGATTTCTGCCGAAATTTGCGTTGTTTGTCATGTACCAGATGTCCGCAAGCTGTGGCATTGTTGTAGGCTTTTTCTTGTTGAGCTGCTCGATGAAAATCGGATTTACCGTTCTGCAGTAGCGGTTCATTCTGCCCTGGTCGATTTTCAAGGCATCAGCGATCAGCCTTTCGTGGCTTGCCATGATATTTGCAAGGGTTCTGAGGCTCTGTGCTGTGTGTCCCTTTGCACCGATGTGAATGTGAACTCCAGCTCCGATTCCTGCGTGGCTTATTGCTCCTGCCTTTCTGAGTCGGCGGATAAGCTCCTGCAAGGTTTCGATGTCCTCGTATTTGAGAATCGGCGTTACAAGTTCACACTTTTCGCTGTCCGGTCCTGCGATGCTTACATCCTTCTGGAATTTCCATTCTCTGTTCTGTGCATCCCATGCGCTCCAAGTCTGATAACCGTTGCGGTTTGCCGTGTTTTCAAATCTGCCTGTTCCGAAAAAGTCGGCGGCGATTTTTGCAGCCTTATCTCTGGTGATATGGTTCATCTCAACCTCAACCCCGATGGTCTGCTCTTTCATTCTTGCAATCTGCTGTGTTGTTTTTTCGTTCATTTTGGTTTCCTCCGCAAAGTGTAGTTTTTGGCTTGCCGTAGGGGTTCTTTGCCCTTTCGGTAGTAACATATTACCGTCTTTCAGAGGATAAATCAATACCATAGTTACACAATCTTTTCGGGTGTATTTCTCCGAAACTCTGGTGTAAATACACACTTGATATAATTGATTTTTTATGGCATAATAGAGTAAAATGGAAAAGCGGTCTCTATTAAAAATTCGCCCCAAGGACGGCTCAGGAATTTGAGCCGTGCCTGAACGCCGAACTGCCCATCAAATTGCGAAGCAGAACCTTTCTCGCCGCCTTGAAACCATCTCCTACAAGCCCCATGCGAATCAAAAAACATCGAAATGCGTACTTTTCATTGTCGCTGGTATCAGGCTTGTAGTTGATGCGGTTCAGATTCTTTGCGAACTCGCAGAGCATGGAAATGAAAGTGCTGTAAGCCTCTGCATCGCCGTCCTGTTCAATTGTAAACCACGAAAAATCCACGGTTTTGATTTTGTCAATAATACTTGACACATTTTTTTCAAGTTTTTTCAAATCAAGCC
>CAMWHN010000327.1 GCA_947174085.1 uncultured Ruminococcus sp. | reverse complement strand
CATTATTTATATTTATTAATTAATTACTATTAAGGAGAATGAAACATGAATACAGTTTCTACTTTGTTACAGCAGAAGCAATCGGGAGATATTATCACTATGCTTACTGCTTATGATTACACGACAGCAAAAATCATGGACGAATGTGGAGTAAATTCTATTCTAATTGGCGATTCACTAGGAATGGTTATGCTAGGCTATGAGAATACATTGCCTGTCACAATGGAAGATATGATTTATCATACAAAAGCTGTTTCCAGAGGGGCAAAAAATGCTTTTGTTGTAGCAGATATGCCGTTTATGTCTTATCAAGTAAGCGTTCAGGAAGCAGTCGCAAATGCCGGACGACTTATTAAAGAGGGTGGCGCAAATGCTGTGAAACTTGAGGGCGGAGCTGATGTCTGTGATAGAATCAGTGCCATTGTAAAATCTTCTATTCCTGTTGTGGCGCATTTGGGATTAACACCACAATCTGTGAATGCTTTTGGCGGTTTCAAAGTACAGGGCAAAGATTTTGAAC
Organism: uncultured Ruminococcus sp.; assembly: GCA_947174085.1. GTDB lineage: Bacteria > Bacillota > Clostridia > Oscillospirales > Ruminococcaceae > UBA3855. Next base: position 2,031 of record CAMWHN010000327.1, on the reverse strand, counting down.
ATGCAAAAAAATTAATAGCTGATGCTATAAAAATTCAAGAAGCGGGCGCATGTGCTGTCGTACTAGAGGGCATTCCAGCAAAGCTTGCGGAAATTATCACAGAAAAATTAGCAATTCCTACAATTGGGATTGGCGCAGGAAATGGCTGTGATGGACAAGTGTTAGTATATCAGGATATGCTAGGACTGACAACAGGGCATATTCCAAAATTTGCGAAATGCTTTGCTGATGTCGGAAATCTTATGCGCAAAGGGATTCAAGATTATATCACGGAAACAAAATTAAAATCCTTTCCGTCACAAGCACATAGCTATAGCATAGATGATAAAATTATAGAGCAACTTAAGGAGGAATTTTAAACATGAGAATTGTAAAAACAATTGCAGAAGTACGCAATCAAGTCAAAGCATGGAGAGAACAAGGACTTACAATAGGTTTAGTACCAACAATGGGGTATCTTCATGAGGGTCATGCAAGTTTAATTGAAGCGTCTCACAGAGATAATGATAAAACAATTGTATCTGATTTTGTAAATCCTATGCAATTTGCGCCAACAGAAGATTTAGCAAGCTATCCCCGTGATTTAGAACTGGATTCTAAAATTGTGGAAGAATATGGCGGTGATTTGATTTTTAATCCTGAACCTGAAGAAATGTATCATAAAAATTTTTCTTCGTTCGTGGATATGACAGTATTAACACAGGAACTTTGTGGGTTAAGTCGTCCCACGCATTTTAGAGGAGTTTGCACTGTTGTAACAAAGCTTTTTCATATAGTTAAGCCAGACCGTGCGTATTTTGGTAAGAAAGATGCTCAGCAATTGGCTGTGATTCGCCATATGGTAGATGATTTAAATATAGATATAGAAATTATTGGCTGTCCTATTGTAAGAGAACCAGACGGACTTGCCAAAAGCTCCAGAAATATTTATCTAAGCGAATCAGAAAGAAAATCAGCTTTAATTTTATCTAAATCTATATTTCTTGGCATGGATATGATAAAAAAAGGTGAAACAGATTGTAATATAATTATTCAGGCTATGAAAAAACTAATTCATACAGAAGAATTTGCAAAAATAGATTATGTAAAAATTGTAGACTGTGAAACAATGCAACAGATAGAAAAAATTGACCGTCCGGCACTTTGTGCAATTGCGGTATATATTGGAAAAACAAGGCTAATTGATAATTTCTTTACAGAAGATATATAAAAGGGGTTAATAAAATGCATTTATCTATGTTGAAAAGCAAAATACACCGTGCTGTTATCACGCAGGCAGAATTGAATTATGTTGGCAGTATTACAATTGATGAAGATTTAATGAAAAGTGCTGGATTATATGAATATGAACATGTGCATATCGTAAATATTAATTCTGGGAGTCGTATTGAAACTTATGTTATCGCAGGAGAACGTGGAAGTGGTGTAATTTGTCTCAATGGTGCAGCAGCACGTTCTGGACAAAAAGGCGACAAAATTATTATTATGAGTTATGCTAATCTATCACCGGAAGAAATTTCTTGTCATCGTCCAAAAGTTGTTTTTGTAGATGATAATAATAAAATTATTAAAATTGCAGATTACGAAAAACATGGTAAGTTAATATAATAGTAAAAAACTAGACTTTTTTTATGCATATACATGGAAAAAGTCTTTTGTAAAGTGACTTATTTTATTGATTTTTAAGGAGAAAAACAATGGAAGATATAATTATTGATACTTTTGATGATGATTTAAATGATGAGAATTATCATTTAATATATAATAAATTCATTAATAATATTTATTTACTTACAATGGCAAAAAACCTACAACAAATAAAAAAATGTCCTTTACTAACGTTTCAACAGAAATCTTTTTCTAATTTGTGGTCTTATTTCATGGGAATGACATCAACATTTATGTTTTTGAATGATTATACAGAAATTCAATTTCAAAGTGATTATAAATATTACAACAGATTCATTACAGATTTTAATGCTTATATGAAAAAAAAGTATGTTCATAAATATAAAAATTGGAGAAGTGCAT
>CAMWHN010000326.1 GCA_947174085.1 uncultured Ruminococcus sp. | reverse complement strand
ATATACAATTTTTGCGCAAAAAGGATTTTTTAAAATGGATATTATTATTAGTAATAACTCAGGTGAGCCAATTTATCAGCAGATTTCTTCCCAGATTAAAAATTTAATTCTAACTGGTGAGTTACAAGAGGGAGAAGCCTTACCGTCTATGCGAAATCTTGCATTGCAATTAAGAATTAGCGTGATTACGACGAAAAGAGCCTATGAAGATTTAGAACGTGAGGGATTTATAGAATCTTATACAGGCAAAGGCAGTTTTGTAAAAGCGCAGAATGCAGAGTTGTTTCGTGAAGAACAGCTCCGACAAGTAGAAGATTTATTAGCACAGGCTTGTGAAAAAGCAAAAATTTGTGATGTTTCTTTAGGAGAACTAGAGGAAATTTTAAGAATTATATACGGAGGTGATAGCACATGATGAATTTTGAAAATGCAATTGAAATTCAGAATCTGACAAAAAAATATGATAGCTTTTTGTTAGATGCCATTAATTTTCATGTTCCCAAAGGCAGTATCATGGGCTTTATTGGTCAAAATGGTGCAGGTAAGACAACGACGATTAAAGCATTGCTGAATATTATTAAATTTGATACCGGGAAAATTAATATTTTGGGTATGGATAATATCCAAGATGAAATCGAAATCAAGAAAAAAATTGCAGTTGTATTTGATGAATTGCCATTTCAGGATATATTTAATGCGAAACAAATTGCTAGAATTTTATGTGATGTATTTCCAGAATGGGATAATCAAGTGTATGAAAATTATTTAGAACGATTTCAATTGCCGAAAAAAAAGAAAATCGGGCAGTTTTCTAAGGGCATGAAAATGAAATTGCAGATTGCAACGGCTTTGTCACATCATGCTGAATTATTAATTATGGACGAGGCAACGACAGGTTTAGACCCTGTTGTGAGAAATGAAATTTTAGATATATTTTTAGAGTATCTGCAAGATGAAAATCATAGTATTTTCATGTCATCACATATTACAAGTGATTTAGAAAAAATTGCCGACAGTGTGACTTTTATTGACAAGGGAAAAATTTTAATTTCAGGCTACAAAGATGAAATTTTAGAACAGCATGGCATGATGAAATGTTCTAAAAAAGATTATCAGCAAATTGATAAAAATGATATGATTAGTGCAAGATTAACGGATTTTGGAGCTGAAATCATGATTGCTGATAAAATTGCGATGCAAAAAAAATATGCTGGATTATTATTAGAGCCAACAAGCTTAGAAGAAATTATGCTATTTTATGTGAATCGTTCCAAAAAGGAGTGGTCATGATGAAAGGCTTATTATTTCGGGAGTTATACTTAGGCAGGAAATTTTATTTAAGTACATTTGCAGTACAATTTATTGTAACTTTACTTGCATTTCTGGTATTACTAAGCATGAAAATTGGCAATTTAGCGAATTTAGATGATTCTATCATAGATATGGAATTTTTTAATGGTATGATAAAAGCATTATTTATTGTTGCATTGCCAGTGATTTATTTTTGTATTACTGGTGAAAATGGTGTACATATTTCTGATATCAAAAGCAGGTATTATTTATTTTATGATACACTTCCTGTCAGTGCATTTCAAAAAACGATGATAAAATATATCATAAAATTTAGTTTATTTGTATACGCATTGGGAATGTCCATGCTGAGTGCATGGGGTTATACAGCTATGAATGATATTGCATTTGATAGAAATATTTATTTAATGGTATTAGCTGTTGCATTACTTGCTTTGATGATTAATACTTATCAAGACCCATTAATTTTATTATGTAAATCACAAAAAGCAATTACGAAAATAAGTGGCAGTGTTTTTGTGATACTAGCATTCTGTTATTCAGGATTTGCTATCTATATGATGTCTGAAATACAAAAATATCAGCAATTATATCCAGATGATGAGATGAAATTTTTAGATGACATGCTTGAAAAATTAAATTCTCTGATAGATAATTTTGCAATTTATGTGCCGTTCCTGATGATTGCTTTTTTTGTGATTAGTTTTGTATGCAGTTATTTTGCTATCAAAAGGAGGGAAAAATAATGCAAGGATTATTATATAAAGAATTTGTCCAGAATAAGCAAAATTTATTTTATTTATTTTTGAGTACTTTGGTATTATCTAGTATGGTTTTTATGCCTGATATTTTTCCTTCTGAAGATAATGCAGAAGTTCCAAAAGAATTTCATGCATTATTAGGTGCGTTTGTATATATACTTGATTTTTTTCTGTTAAATTCTTTTCAGCCAAATTTTTTCCAGTGTGATGAAAATAAAAAATGGTCTTATTTTGCGGTTTCCAGTCCAAAATGTGTAAATGGTGTTGTATGGACAAAATATGTATTTGTATTTATGATAACAGGAATTAATTTTATCATATGTTATATAATAGATACTTTTTCTATGACGCTAACAGGTGATGAAAGTAGTATGCTGTTATTATACGCAATTTGTTTTTTTATGCATATTTTTTTAAGTGCAATTGATATTCCATTTATGTTAAGATTTGGCACAAAAGCAGGAATTTTATATCGAGGAATATTATTT
>CAMWHN010000325.1 GCA_947174085.1 uncultured Ruminococcus sp. | reverse complement strand
AATATAAAATATATCGCAGAATCTTGCATAGAAAATCAGATATTCAAGAGCGATTTCTTTTGAAAAATTTTCATGATACCATGAACTTAAATCAAGACATATTTTAGCAATATCATCTGATTTTTTTAATAAGCTATATTCAAGATAACTATTGCAGACTGAAAAAAATTCTGTTTCATAATTAAGACGTTCTTCAGCAGAAGTACTGTTTTTTATAAGCAGACTATAAGCAATAAGATATTTTTCAGATTCATAATCAAGGCTTTTATTAGGTATATTATCAAAGCCGGCAATGGACTTAAGTAAATATTCTTTTGCTTTTTCCTGATTGTTCAAGTGATAATAAGCTTTTCCAAGTTCGAGGGAATAATCAGTATCCCAAGATTGTTCATACTTCATTTTGATTTCAGTAATCTTTTTATATTTAGCCCATTGTTCTGTTTCCTCATAAATATTTTCTATCAGAAGTGTAAGATAAGCGTCATATGAATCAATATTATCATGTGTATATTTATAAAACCATTCGTCAGCCAATGCAACATATGTATCTGTATCTTTTTCCATATGCATGGCTTCTATCATATTGGCAACTTGTGATTGTTCTGTATTTTCAATTCTTTCATTTGTTTCAGCATTGTAGAATTTTATTCCTGAATCTGCCATAATACGATATTTTTCTGCTTTCACAGCATTTTCTATAGGACTAACGAAATCGCTATAACACTGATACAAGGCAGTTGCAATTCGTTTCATATCATTGCTTTCTTTACAATATTTAAGAGCTTTTTCCAGAAATTTAGCATAATATATACAGAAAAATTTCTGTTTCTCAGAGCCGAAACAAGCTATATCCTCATAAAATAATTCACGACATATTTTTGAAATCTGTTCGTATTTCTGAAACGGTTTATATTTCGGTTGGTTGCCTAAAGCAATATCACAGACTGATATAAATTTTTCAATCAAAGATTTTTTTTCTTCAGTTTCATCATCATAAAACCATGATAAATTACTATATTCTTTTTTTATGTTATATAGTTCAAAGAAAACAGGAAGTGACTTATAAAGCAATTCAGAATACATTTCTTTTGACTTACATAAATAAAATTTACTTTTGTCTTTTTTGAAATAGCAAGACATTATTTGATACAAAAAAGCAAGACTTTCATGAATACCATGTAAATTACTTGTATAATGTTCGCTCATATAGCGCAGTAAATTTCTATTTGTACTTGTTGAAGCCAATAACGAATCTACCATTGTTTCAGACATCAAAGCAAATTCTGAAGCTTGTGGCGGATAGTGATATAATACTCTGTCCAGAATAAGCGGGTGCATTTTATAATTTCCATTTATATCCGATTGTATCATGCCTGATTGTGTAAGGGCATTAATATAGTTTTTCTGATAATAAGGACACCATTTACTGAAAACATCTCTTGCTATCGTTTTCAAAGGTAGTAATGCGAAAAACTGTAATATATGCTGTTCTTCCGGACTAAATTCAAATATTGAAAATAATATATCCATATGTTCCTGAATTGATTTATTTGAGGGTGTCCAGTCCTTTAACTGACTGACTTTTTCCGTGCTTACCTGTTTCATAGAAGATTTTCTGAATGCTTCATATACTTCTTTCAAGTCAGGAATATAACGTGATGTATTATTGATTCCGCATAGTTTTCCCAGAAGTTCAGTCATCATAGTATGACTGTCTATTGTATATATCAGATTGCATATCATCTGATTTTCTTCATCAGTACATGATGGTTTCTGATAGTAATAATGAAACAATGATACTGCCTCTTGTAATCCGTTTAAGGATATTGTACAGTATTCGAATTTAGAGTCAGAAACTCTTGATGTGATAATTACATGACAGGGCAATGAAATCCAATTTTTTTGTATGATTTCATAATCTATAAAACTAAGATTATCAAGAATTACCAGTGTTCCTGAATCGCACAGATTTCTGAATATATCATATTTTTCCTGTACGGAAAGATTATCAGGTATTCCCGAAATTTTTATGTCATATTTTATAAGATTATCAAAAGAACCTGTATATTCAAGATATACAATTGTATGATAATTGTTGCGATATTTATCTGCATATTGCAATGCCAGTGAACTTTTCCCGATACCGCCGACCCCCTGAATAATAACATGATTTTCTTTGATGATTAATTTTTCTATATGATGCATTTCTTCTTTTCTGCCTGTAAAATAAGCAGATGGAGCAGTAAAATTTGAAACAATATATTTTTCATGTTTTTCTGATAATTTATAAAGATATTTCAGAGCTTTAATCAGTTCTTCATCAGTTTGATAACGATTTTTATGGTTCACAGTAATTGTATGCCTGAAAAAATCATGCAAAGCAGAAAAAAATTCCGGATTCATATCGTTCAGCAGTTCACAGGTATTTAATTTTAATTTGCAACCTGATATTTCTATTGATTTAGGTAAACGTTTGAATAGCATTTCAAAAACTACACAGCCGATTTCATAAAAATCAGACCATATACCTATTTTTTCACGTTTCCCTTTTCGTAATTCAGGCGGTGCATATTCTTTGGAACATGATAATACAATAGAAG
>CAMWHN010000324.1 GCA_947174085.1 uncultured Ruminococcus sp. | reverse complement strand
GAATTGATTAATGAAATATTGGAGGAAATATACAAATGAAGTTAAGACAAGATTTTATTACCAATAGTTCATCTACATCCTTTATAATATCATTAAAAGATGAATGGAATGAAAATAACTTTTTTAAAACTCTGGGAGTATTAGATGATTCTGCATTAAGAAATATATTTGCGGATTTGTATAAAACTATAAATTACGATAAAGAAGAAATTAATACTTATATGAAAAAGTATTATCCTGAAATGAGCACAGTTGAAGAATTTCTTTCGTTTTGTAATTATTCTAATGATGTAATCGAAAAGGTATCGCAGTTAATAAAAGAAGGAAGAATAGTATATTATGGTAAACTGAGTTCTAATAACGGAGAATCCGTAGAAGCTTTTTTTTGTATGGAAAGTTTTCTCATTTGTGAAGATGATATATATTTCAACGGACAAAGTGCGGTGTGGTAATGATGAGTGAATTATTACTTAGAAAATTCAAAGAAAGTCAATACACTGTTTTATTTAATAGAAATTCTGGTGCTTTCTTACGAATCGGTCAAACGGAATCATCTCCTTTTTTTAATGTAAAAACCCCTGAATTATTAGATATATCTATAACAAATTATTGCGAAAAAGGTTGCGACTTCTGTTACCGATCATCTAATACAAATGGTAAACATATGAGTTTAAATGAGTATTCCAGATTGGTTAAAGAAGCTCAACAGTTAGGTGTGCTACAAATAGCATTAGGTGGTGGAAATCCCAATCAACACCCTGATTTTATAAACATATTAGAGGTGACGAGAAAACACTCAATTATCCCCTCATATACGACTAATGGAAAAGGAATGACTGAAGAGATATACCAAGCAACAAAGAAATACTGTGGTGCACTGGCTGTAAGTTGGTATTCGCCTTACACTGACGCATTGGAAGTAATAGAGAAATGTTCGTTATATGGTATTAAAATCAACATTCATTATTTACTGAGTAAACAGACCATAGAAGAGGCAATAGCTATATTACATAACAAGCAGTTATTAGAACACATAAACGCTATAATTTTCTTGAACTATAAGCCTATTCATACTAGTTCTGATTTATGTTTAGAAAATAATAAAAATCTTTATGATTTTATAAAAACTATAAAGTTATTTAAATACTGTAAAGTTGGATTCGATAGTTGTATGATTTCTTATCTTACACCACTTATCAATGAAATAAAACCTGAAACAGTAGATTTTTGTGAAGCTGCCAGATTTTCGGCTTTCATATCCGAAGATTCAATTATGTATCCATGTTCTTTTATGTGTGATACATCTATGCGAGGAATTGATTTAAAAAAGACATCCATTCAGGATGCATGGATAAATGGAGATATATTTCAAAAAATCAGACTGTACTTAAAAACACCTAGCAAACAAAGCTATCCTATTTTACAATGTAATAATTGTAAGGACTATGATTTTTGCCATGGTGGATGTCAATTCTTTGATATAAATATGTGCAGAGAAATAAGAACAGTATAATGGTTAAAATGGTTGCACCCGAAGACACAGCCGTCCAAACTCAAATGTATAAACTATACGCTCAACCATGCTCTCTCGCCATATCAATAAAGCAATTCTCAAGACTGAGCATCTTCTCAGCATTACCGTTGAGAACGACAGCTTGATAGAATCTATCTCACTTTTCCAACGCTCTACCTGACAATCAATAGCTTCACCGACTTTAAACTCTAAATCATCAAGGTATTCGATAATCTTCCCATCATTGGTACATTCGTCTTTTTCCCAGGATTGTAGGTTGTCCGTATATTCTTGTATCTACTCATAACCTCCACCTCACTTTATCGGCTTGATTATTTCAAGGACCAATTGTGTGCCTGTTCTAAAATCTTTGCGGAACTCATTGCGGTTGAAAAGATTGTTCAGATCAATATCAGCCGACTGGTAGACATCAAGAATATCATTGCTTTCGGGATAGGCTTTCCTCAGCTTGGATTCTGCTTTAACAAGTTTATCGAGGTCGGATTTGTATGCTCTATCTGTATTTTCAATCTTGGTCAGGTAGAACAAGTCCCAATTATAAAGTTCATTGAGTAAATTTCTCATTTTTATATCCCCCATATAGAAATATTATACAAGGGTATGTTGGATATTTTGTCCACTAACAGTACAAAACAGCGCAAACGCATTTTTGTGAATTGTTCTGAAATGCTATATTTTTACGGATTTCTGCATACCTCTAAGACTTGCAAAAAGTGCGCCGAAATTTTCAATTTTTCAGGGTTCATTTTCCTAAATCCTCTGTTTAGAGACTTATGAACATTTTATATATTTCTCTTATTATATGTCCTGAGAGTCGATATTTTATCATATCTTTTTTTGATTTTCAGGTTATTTTACTATAATATAAAAAATTGGTACTAATACCACTTTTTGCCCAAACAAAAGTTGATATTTGTATTAACTTCTAAAAAATGTACTATTAGTAGCACATTTTTTTAATAAAGCAAGAAAAAACTTTTTACTTTACTGAAAAAAATTATGCAAAGTTCTGGTAATAGTTCCCTTAACAGTAACCACTAATGGTATCGCTAACCCTTACGCTAACACTAACGCTAAA
>CAMWHN010000323.1 GCA_947174085.1 uncultured Ruminococcus sp. | reverse complement strand
ATAAGTTACAACTGATTTGTAGAAATTATGAAATTCGCACTTGTTCCACTTATATGATACACTATAAAAGCACGTTTTGGCAAGTACTCGGGAATATCTTTTGTTGATTCCTCCTCTTTGAAAGTATGTAATAACCGCAGAATACATAATCATCGTGTTTTTAGTAAATATGCCCAAACAGGTAAAAGTTTCATGGGGTGGTTCTACGGTTTCAAACTCCATCTGATTATCAACGATGGTAGATGACAGAAATGAAGCTGTAATGGATTCGCTGACGAAACAAATATTTGGAAAACTGTTTGAAAAACTTCTGAAAAAAGATATTACGCTTGTCACTAGAGCAAAGAAAAATATGAAAAACAAGATGATAGATTTATACGACAGACTTATGCTTCGCAAACGTGCTGTCATTGAATCAGTTAATAATTTTCTGAAGAACATCTGTGATATAGAACATTCCAAACATCGCAGTGTAACCAATTTTCTTATCAATCTAGTTTCTGCTTTGGCAGCTTACTCATTTCTGCTTAAAAAGCTCTCTGTCTATTCTGATTCTAATATGCAGGAGGGCTTTTTATGTCTACTTGACTGATTTTTCTGTCGAACTCACGTTGAAAAACATCTGTAATATCGAACATTCCAGACATTGTAGTATGACAAATTTCCTTGTCAACCTTGTTTCTGTCTTAGCTGCTTATTCTTTTTTGCCTAAAAAACCTTCTGTTTGTTCTGCTTCTGTCATGAAAAAAGGTTTTCTATGTCTTGCTGATTAATCTTTTTATCGAACTCATGTTAAAGAATAAAAGCGTAAGAGTTTCATGCCCTTACGCTTTCTTGTTTCACGAAATAGATTTATAACATATCAGAAAGTGACTGCCTTATATCTCCATTGATACAAATTGATCGTTTACTAATGTCACCAGGACTAACTGCCTCCCCATAATTCACACAGGAATAAACAGCATTAGGATTCTGATAAGTCATTTTCCAAAACGGATATTTAATAATAACAGGAGTATTATATCCGACAGTTTGTAATTTACAAGAAAATTAAGAAATTACATTTTATGCACAAGTAAGTACCTGTACATTTGGCATACTGCATACCTCTACTAAGTTCAGCCATAACTGGCTGTTCCAAGCTTCTTGTTTGATTAGATATTTCTTCATGATATTCAGAGAACCATTTACATCTGCATTGATTGTTTTATTTTCCGCACTTCTAAATAAACCTCTGTATATTCTTTTTCCCTGATAATTTTCATGCCTACAGATTGTTTCATCATCAAGAAAGGAACATTTGCTTGTATAGGATTCTTCCTGTTCTATTATGGTAATGCCATGTAATCTACATTTGTAGGACAGTATTTCTTTGAAACTATAAAATGGTATCTGCACAAAATTTTGATTAGTTACCTTGCCCATATTTGTGTCTTGTTTCCATTTTTTGTTATATCCTAATATTAAGGTATGGATATTTTTAGAAACTAATTGATTCACAATATAAGCACTTGCCTTATGTAGATAATCTCTGATTTTATGCTGACGTTTTGTATAAATTTTTTTTATCTGTTGCGATGATTTTTTATCTCCCTGCAACAAACTTTTGAAATGTGCAATTTTCTTGTTTGCATACTGATTGATGCTTTTCAGCGGTCTGCCATTTATGATATATGGTTTCATGACATTTGAAGTCACTGTAGCAAGATTATTTAGTCCCAAATCAATACTGGCATATCTGCCATTCTGTTTCTTTTCAGGACACTCTTTCCGATAGCCAATGATAATTTGAAAGCTATGCAGAGCAGGAACAATTTCTACATACCGAACCATTTCTTTTGTTAGATTCGTTCTGATTTCTATATTTGTCTGCGAAAGTTTTAAATAACCTGATTTTCGGAAAGAAATGGCTCCTTTTTCATAATGCAATTTCTTTCTGCCTTTGATTTTATCCGCATACTTAGGCGGTTTTACAGAATGTTCATATTTCCCTTGCTGTTTCAGTTTTAATAATGCAAAAAATGAATGAAAGTCCTGTTCCACCTGTTTTTGTATCCATTTTGCAACTTTTGCAGGTAATGTTCTGTAATCCTGCTGATTTTCATGCGTAAATGCAAAATTTACCTGATTGTAATTCAGATATTGTTTTGTCTGAAAATAATGCTGGCGAACAGTATACAAAGTAGAATTATAGAGATTTTTGCTTAAAAAACACAATCTATCAAGTTCCGCATAATCATGATGTTTGTAAGAAATATGATGAATTTCTACAAGTTCCACTATCATAATTCTCATCTCTTTTTTTCTGTATCTTTTTCAAGTTCTGTACATATATCCTGTTTCAGCTTTTTGCGGAGTCCGTAAAGTTTACCTGAAAATGAATGTATGATAGAAATAATATCTTCTGCAAGTTCTTCAGATGTTGATTTATCTTCCGTTTCATTGCTTACCACAATAATTTCTGTTTTATGGAAGTCGCATATCATTTTCAGATAATTGAATCCAAAACGTGTCAGCCTATCCTTATAATTGATAAAGACACGGGAAATTTTATTTTCTTGTATAGTGAATCAACTTGACAGACAATAAATACTATGATAAAATAAAGATATG
>CAMWHN010000322.1 GCA_947174085.1 uncultured Ruminococcus sp. | reverse complement strand
CAAAAGTTTCCTAAAAATTATTTTAAAATTGATTTAGAGTTTTTGTTGTTTGGAGATGTCTAACTAGTAGAGAGCCAAAAGTTTCCTAAAAATTATTTTAAAATTGATTTAGAGTTTTTGTTGTTTGGAGGTGTCTAATTAGTAGAGAACCAAAAACTTTCCAGAAAGGAGCTATATTATACATGGATAACGGTGCAAGTAGCTACCGCCGTTTCCTTGAAGGTGATGATAATGGAATGTTTGAACTTGTAAAAGATTATAGAGATGGTTTAATGCTATATATCAATAGCTTTGTGCATGATATGCATATTGCAGAAGAATGTACAGAAGAAGTTTTTGTAAAACTTGCCATTAAAAAGCCGAAATTTCATGGAAAAAGTCAATTTAAAACTTGGCTCTATGCCATTGGGCGTAATTTAACATTAAATTATATTCGCCAAGCAAGGCACATTACTAAAATTTCATTAGAATCTTGTGCGCAAATGCCAGATGAATTAGATATTGAACGAAATTTCTTGAAAGAAGAACAGAAAATTTTATTACATCAAGCCATTCGTAAGTTAAAATCAGAATATCAACAAGTGTTATATTTATCTTATTTTGAAGATTTTAGCAATGCGGAAACAGCGAAAATTATGCATAAAACCAAACGACAAATAGAAAATCTTTTATATAATGCCAGAAAATCATTGAAATTAGAACTAGAAAAGGACGGCTTTCACTATGAAAAGTTATGAACAAATGGCGAAAGATGTATTGAAACGCCGTGATGAATATTTATTAAAAAAACAACAGCGTAAAATAATAATTAAGCATTATATGCCTATGGCAGTAAGTTTTTGTTTTGCTGTTCTAGTAGGATTGGGCATTTGGAAAGAGTTACAGGAATTACCCAAAGTACCATCTGTTATGACTGAAACAGAAATCTCAACAGAGCTAGATACAAGTTTAATTATTATAAATTCAGAAACAATGATTTCTGAACAGGAAACTTTTATGACAGAAACACCAGAATTTATCTCTACTACAAATGCTACAGAAAATAGCATAACTAGTATTATAAATACAGAGTTTATTACAGAACCCACAGAAAAAATCATAACTAGCACAGATGAAAATTTTACAGTTTCTACAATTGCTACGGGTAACAGTTCTAGTGAGAGTGACGTTACTATATCTAGTGTAATAAATACCACACAAGCCAGTGAAATAAATGTTATAGTTACAACAAATACAACAAAAACAACAGTTGTTACTAGTACAACAACGAAAGTTTCTGAAACTGCGCAAACTTCTACAGAACCTGATATTACAGAGACGATTTATTCCGTTACAGAAACTACCATGGAATATGCACCTGCTCCCGAACCAGTACCCGAACCTGAACCAGACCCCGACCCTGCCCCTTCCTACCCATCTACAACAGTCCCTGATGTTATAAAACCTACTCCAGAACCAACCACAGAAGAACAAGTACCTCTCGTCCCAGCTACAACAGTCCCTGATGTCATGGAACCTACTCAATTACCAAGTCCAGAGCAATATACAACTTGTATTTTAGAAACGCAAGAACAGACTTTTAAATATAAACTATCACATTTAGAATATTTACCAGATAAGATTTCTAGTTATTTACAAGAAGTGGAGCTGTTCTGTTATGATACATATGGAAATTATTGTAATTATTATATCGGTGCGTATGAGATTTTAGATATCTCTCCACAAGATGCAATTGCTGTAAAGTTTTATGGTAGAGAAGAATATTTTATTTATACTAATATAAATCTTACGTCTGAACAGCGAAATTTACTGCTATCCAGACTTTAAGATAAATCAAATTAAATTTTTATAGGAGGTATTTTTATGCTGAAGAAAAAAATGCTTGCAACAGTAATGGCAATACTATGTTGCGCACAAACAAATCTTGCTTTGCCATGCATTGCGGATTATGTACAAGTTGATGTAATGCCAGACGAGACAATTCTAGCAAATCCAGAAGACGCTTCTTCTGTTAAAAAACTGGTTCAGGAACTTGTAGAAATTAGAAATGTTCTGGAAACTTACATCAAAGCAGAAAAGTTATCTGTAGAACCAATGCAGATAGCAACTTGGGACGTTCTGGAAGATAAGCCTATTCCAGTAGAAGAAATTACTTTGACAGTAGGTTGTGAAACAGAAGAAGTTGCAGACCAGATTAAAAATTTCTTAAAGCAAAAACAAATTGATACAAGTCATGTTTTTATTACTTGGCAAATGATTACTTTTGAAGAACCAATTGTACCTGTAGATGATTTGAATGAAATGAAAATCATGTTAAGTAATTATACGCTGAATCATGGACTGGAAGCAATCGTCAGAATGACAGAAACACAAGTTAAAATTATTTGTCAATCACAGAGTGCTTATGATCATATGGTTGCTTTGGTTGAGGAAAAGCAATTAAATCAAAATCGTGAGATGGTTATTTGTGTTCTGGAGCTACCCGTGATAGATCCAGATGCAGAACTGGCAACAGACCCTACAGAAGAATCAACAACAGAACCAAATCCTGTGCTTGAACTTACTCCTATTAAAAAAATTGAAATTAGGTTGGGTAATTATATTCGGGAAAATGG
>CAMWHN010000321.1 GCA_947174085.1 uncultured Ruminococcus sp. | reverse complement strand
ATGATCTACTCATGTTTGGTATAACACTCCAAAGGCGTAAATTCCCCGCTAACGTACGGGTACACATCGCAGATAATGTGTTTTTATCCTTTCTGCGATTCCAGCATTTCTGCTGTACCAAAATAAAAATGTGCTTGGTGATCGCACTTTGCTTGATACCGCCGCCCCAGACCGACAAGAATAGTATACCATAAAAATTTAATTTTTTCAAGCGTCAGTAACGGATTTCACCTCTCTTTCTGATAAAAATTTTGTGAATATGATAACTTTTTATAAGATTATTTCAACTGTTAAAAATCTCTTTCCAACATTGTGGATCTGCTGCATACATATTTCCTGTGTAGCCGTATGTCACCGCAGGACACCCCCTGCAATAACCTCTTAACTCGCATTTTCGGCATTTTTCAAATTTGTCAAACTGTCTATATTCCTCCAAATCAGCTCCGACAAACAAGTCGTACATGGATTTTTCAAACACATTGCCGATCTTACTCTCCATTCTTCGGCAGGCATACACATCACCTGTCGGCAAAATTGTCATGTAACCAATTGCACAATGACAGCCATCATAGATCAGATCGGGGTCATGATTTTCGGGAATCGTGAATAATCCATGCTCATAAAGGTACAGTGTCCACAAATGATCTTTCATCTGAAAGGTCGTAGTACAGCCGTTCGCCTTGTGCTGCTTATATTTATTATAGCACATATCGAGAAAATTGCAATAATCTTTCGGTTCAATATGATATTCCTCAGACTTCTGACCGCTTGTTGGGCAATACCGTCCGAAAGCGAAAACATCAACATTCTTTTCTGCTACAAGGTCAATAATCTGTGGAAAATCATGGATATTAGCAGAAGAAACGGTAGACATTACTGCACAGTACATACCCGAATTTTTGATATAGTCGATAGCTTTCAGGGTAGTCTGAAAAGATCCGGACTTACGGAATTGGTCGTGCATTTTCTCCATTCCGTCAATAGAAAGCTGATATTTCCGACAACCGAGGTCATACAGTCTTTGGCAGATTTCATCATTAAGGTGAAAAGGGTTTCCGAGAATGCACCATGTCATATTTTTCGACTTTAGCAACTCGGCAAGTTTCCAAAAATCCTTATGCAGAATCGGATCACCTCCTGTGATATAGAAATATGGTGTCCTACCGAGCCTGTCGCACATATCCTCACAACTCTCTAACACCTTTTCCATTTTATCAAAAGACATTTCTGTGAGGGCTTTGCAGTTATCCTCGGCAAAGATATAGCAATGTTTACACCTCTGATCGCAGGTATCTGTAATATGCCACTGAAAAGCAAAATATGGTTTCATAGGATATTCCTCCGATTTATCTAAAACGCATAGCGTATATTGAACATCACAGGCATACCGAGAATTGCCGATATGCCTGCTTTTAGGTATGAAGTTTTACGACTTACTTCTTGTCGGGGTCGGCTGCACCGCAAGCAGAGCCACAAGCGGAAGGTGCAGGATCGGCAGCACCACAAGCAGGAGTTTCGCTCGGCTCACCAGCACCGCATGCACTATTATCAGCACCAAACGCAACCACTTTGTTCAGCATTTCACTCATTGCAGTTCCCTCCTTGTTCAGATTTCAGGTTTCCCTGTTGTTATTAGGATAGCATAAAATTATAGCTTTGAATAGTACGCACCTTTTTGTAACCATAGTTTCTAAAAGTAAGTATTGTGTGAAATAGGGAATTTTTGAACACTTCTGAAATTGTAAACTTTTTATGAACGAATTTTATTACTTGAAAAATCCTATGCAATATGCTATAATAGATATATTATTCAATCTGAATATTACATTCTAAATAGAACTTATGGAGGTACTTATGGTTAAGAAAGAAGAACTGCCTGCTTGCCCCGTTGCAACTACGGTACAGCTTATCGGCACAAAATGGAAATTGCTTATCCTGCGAAATCTGCTTGAACGCCCATGGAGATTTAACGAGCTACACAAATCTCTCGAGGGTATCAGCCAAAAGGTATTAACCGATAGTCTGCGGTCTATGGAGGCTGATGGTATCATTATCCGCACTGTTTTTCCTGAAGTGCCTCCAAGGGTGGAATATTCTCTTAGTAAACTCGGTGAATCTATGCGTCCAATCTTAGACGCTATGGAAGAATGGGGAGAGAATTATAAAGCAAATTATTTTCAATAATTACGACTTGCACATTAAATCGGAGGACTATCACACCAAAAGAAAATACTTAACATGAGTGTGTATGATGAGATGAGCCGTTCATATAGATAAGAAATCCAGATTGATTTGCCTTGAAAAATATGCTTATCGTTTACTATTCCCGTTGCAAAAATCTGAATGTAGCAGAGCTTATCACAGCCAAACGAAATCATTTCGTATTGGCTTTGTTCATAATTTGTTTACTCGTTGAAATATCTAATCCGTATTCCAAAATACTTGACAAGTAAAAAATTATATGATATAATAAATCCGATGAAAAATCGTGGATTATCTGGGAGTTAAACCTGTGGGGTATGATAGCAAACGAAAAATAGCTCCAATGAAAATCAAACATAAAGAAACAGAATTTTTTTAAATATAAATTTATTTGTACATAGTTTATGTAGCAAAATTTTAAATTGGATACTATA
>CAMWHN010000320.1 GCA_947174085.1 uncultured Ruminococcus sp. | reverse complement strand
CAATTCAAATTTGAATTCTTGACAAATTACTAAAATTATGGTATAATTTGAAAAAATTTATTTACTTTTCACAGGAGATGAGAATATGCAAGTTTATGATTTAATTCAAAAAACAGTGCGACAAGAAAAGCTTATGAAATGAGAAATACAATTTTTAATTAATAATTTTACAGATAATAAAATTCCAGATTATATGATGTCAGCTTGGCTTATGGCAGTTCGTTGTCAAGGGCTTACACCAGAAGAAACAGCAGATATGACACTTGCTATGCGTGATTCAGGTGAATGCTTAGATTTATCGCCAATTGGTGCAATTACAATTGATAAGCATAGTACTGGCGGTATTGGTGACAAAACAACTTTGATGATTGCACCAATTGTTGCTTCATGCGGGGGCTACGTTCCGAAAATGTCAGGTCGTGGGCTTGGATTCACAGGCGGTACAATTGATAAATTAGAAAGTATTCCTAATTTTTCCGTGAATTTATCAAAACAGGATTTTTTCAAGCAAGTGCAAAAAATCGGTTGCTGTATTATTGCCCAAAGTGGTAATTTAACACCAGCAGATAAAAAAATCTATGCATTAAGAAATTTAACAGCGACTGTTGACAGCATTCCGTTAATTTCAGCAAGTATCATGAGTAAAAAATTAGCTTTGGGTGCAGATTGTTTATTATTAGATGTCAAATATGGAAACGGTGCATTTATGAAAACACCTGAATCTGCAAAAGCATTAGCAGAAAGCATGTTACAAGTTGGTATTGCACACGGCAAGAAATGTAGAGCTTTGATTACTGATATGAATGCGCCTTTAGGCTTTGCTGTAGGCAATGCATTAGAAGTTCGTGAGGCTATTTCTATTCTAAGATTTGAAACACATAATGCTTTAACAGAATTAGTGCTAGAATTAGCAGGGCAAATGTTGGAACTGTCAGGTGCAGGAAGTTTACAAGAATGTAAATTTAAAGCATTACATGCTTTAGAATCAGGAAAAGCGTTAGAAAAATTTGCTGAAATGATAACTGCACAGGGTGGAGATGCGTCTATTATAGATTATCCGGAGCGTTTACCACATGCCAAATGCAGTAAAATTATGTTCGCTGATAAAAATGGCTATCTTGCGTCTATTAATAGTGAAGAAGTCGGGCTTGCCTGTTTAACGCTCGGTGCAGGCAGAACAGCTTCTAATCCAGAGATTGATTTTGGTGCAGGGGTTATTTTTCTGCATAAAATCGGCGATGAAATCAGAAAAAATGATATTTTATGTGAAATTCATGCAAGTTCTGAAACGCTTTGTGAACAAGCCGAACAAAGATTACGTTCTGCTATGGTGATTTCTGAAATGCCTGTGCCTGAACCGCAATTAATTTATGATAAAATTTAAAATCTGGAGGGATAAATTTATGTCGAATCATTATGAATTAATAGATGAAACAAATTGGAAACGTGCTATGCACTGTATGATTTTCAGAAATAGTGTTGAACCTTCTTTTTGTGTTACTTTTGAGGCAAATATTACAAATTTTAAACAAAAAATCAAAGAGCAAGGCTTTTCTTTTACAATAGCTATGGTTTATGCAGTTTGTAAATGTGCCAATGAAATTGAAAATTTTAGATATCGGTTTCTTGACGGAAAAATTGTTCTTTTTGATAAAATTGATACTGCGTTTACTTATCTTAATCCTGAAACAGAATTATTTAAAGTTGTTAATGTTCCAATGACAGATACGATTCAAGATTATGTGAAATTAGCAACTAAAATTGCGACAGAACAAAAAGAATATTTTACTGGCACATTAAAAAATGATGTATTTCAGTGTTCGCCTATGCCTTGGGTTAGTTATACGCATATTTCACATACTAATTCTGGTAAAAAAGATAATGCAACGCCTTTGTTTGATTGGGGGAAATATTATCTTAGAAATGAAAAATATTTTATGCCTATTTCAGTACAAGCACATCATTCATTTGTAGATGGTATCCATATTGGTTTATTTGTTGATAAGTTGCAAAAATATTTTGATGAATATTAATTTATAAATTAAAATTTGAGGTGTATACACAATGGAAAAAAATTTTAATGTTGATGATATTAAAAAATTATATTCGGCTTTTATATCATTATGTGATTATATCGAATATGATATTAGTTGTAATAACTGTCCGTTATGGGAAACTATGTGCGGAGCAGATGACAGAACTTCTGTTGATGAATTTTGTAAGGCTTTAGCAAGGATTCGTTCTATTGCAGATATTCCAGATAATCCCAGACCAACTGCTTATAAATCAGATAATGATAATCATGATTATAGTGAAAATAATTTACATATAAGAGTCAATGCATTTAAATTATGGGCAAAATTAAATTATCCTGAAATCACAGAAGAAAATGATAATGGCGAATGGTGTTGTTGTCATGCATATGATGAAATGATTTCATCTGTGTTAAATTTCATCATAAATAATTCTGTGAAAAAAGCGACCAAACAAGTGATTGATGATTTATTATATGCGATTGCAAGAGATAATGAAGGTAGCTATATTATGATAGAATTAGAAAAATATAACGAATGGTTTTCTTTATTGTGTCGGCAGAGTTTAAAAACAAATTATACAAATGCAAAATGGCAGTTTGCAGAGCATTTAAGCAATTACAAGGGCAATGAT
>CAMWHN010000319.1 GCA_947174085.1 uncultured Ruminococcus sp. | reverse complement strand
GTCTTGTAACCTGCATATTTTAAAATATTTGCTAACATTGCACCAACAGAGCCTTTGCCATTTGTTCCTGCAATATGAATAATTTTTACTTGATTCTGTGGATTCCCTAAACGATTCGCCAATTCTTTTACACGGGAAAGCCCTAATTTTACACCTCTTTTAGAAACTTGTTTTAAATAAATTTCTATTTCAGAATAATTCATATTCAAAATCCTTTCCAGTAATAAGATAACAGGAGCTGAAATTATCAGCTCCCGTAATTTTTACAATAATATAAATTCAGTTTAGATTCTCACGATAAAAATTTTCAAGTTTATCAAAGGGAATTATGTCAATTTGGTCATACAAATCAGTATGAACAGCATTTGGAATAATCAATAATTCTTTATTATCACCTTTAAGTTTTTTAAAAGCATCTTCGCTAAAATAACGTGAATGTGCTTTTTCACCATGAATTACCAGTACAGCACTACGAATTTCATCACTATAAGCAAGAATCGGCATATTCATAAAAGATAGTGCAGAGGTCATATTCCAACCGCCGTTGGAGTTTAGAGAACGTTTATGATAGCCACGACTTGTTTTATAATAATCATAATAATCTTTTACATAGAAAGGTGCATCTTCTGGAAGTGAGTCAACAACACCTCCACCAAGTTGATAACTGCCTTTTTTATAATCTTCTGTTCTTTGTGCATTAAGAATTTTACGCTGTTCATAACGGGCATCTGCATTCATTACATCAAAATAGCCTTTTGCATTTACACGAGTCATATCGTACATTGTAGAAGCAACGGTTGCCTTAATACGAGTATCATTTGCAGCGGCATTTAAAGCCATACCTCCCCAGCCACAAATGCCAAGAATCCCAATACATTCAGGATTCACATTATCCTGCACAGAGAGGAAATCAACTGCTGCAGAAAAATCTTCAGTATTAATATCTGGAGAAGCTACATAGCGAGGCTGTCCCCCACTTTCACCTGTGAATGACGGGTCAAAGGCAATTGTAAGAAATCCACGTTCAGCAAGTGTTTGTGCATATAATCCTGATGATTGTTCCTTGACTGCACCAAATGGACCACATATAGCAATTGCTGGAAGTTTTCCCTCTATATTTTTTGGTTCATACAAATCTGCCACAAGTGTGATGCCGTAACGATTGTGGAATTTAACTTTTCTATGATTTATTTTATCACTTTTTGAAAATGTTTTGTCCCATTCCTCAGTTAAAATAAGATTTTCATTTTCCATAGTATTTGCCTCCAAAGATTTTTAGATAAAACACTAAATAAATTAATAAGCTGTTGCTCCCAAAATATCATAACGATGGTCAATGAATGGTTTTTTCATATTCAGACCTTCTTGCAAGTCAATATCATAAACTTTACCATTTTTCAGACCAACAATTCTATTGCCAATGCCCTGTTCCAAAAGCTCTACAGCATGATAAGCCATTTCTGTTGCAACAACACGGTCACGCAAAGTTGGTGAACCACCTCTTTGAACATGTCCTAAAATAGTCGCTCTGGATTCAACACCTGTCATTTCTTGAATTTCTCTTGCAATATTTTCAGTCTGTCCAACACCCTCAGAAACGACTAAAATAAAATGATGTTTACCGCCGGCTTCACTCATGGTTTTCACCATTTTTCTTGCAATTTCATTCAAATCATATTCACGCTCTAATGTAATAGCAGCTTCTGCACCAACAGCTAAAGCAACATTCACAGCAATAAAGCCGGCTCTCCTACCCATAACTTCTACAACAGAACATCTGTCATGTGACTGTGTTGTATCACGAAGTTTGTCAATCATTTCCATAGCAGTATTCATAGCCGTATCATAGCCGATAGTATATTCTGTACACTGAATATCATTATCAATCGTACCAGGAATACCAATACAAGGAATACCGACACTAGACAAATCGCCTGCACCTCTGAAAGAACCGTCACCGCCGATAACAACTAAGCCTTCCAAACCAATTTCTTCACAAACTTCTTTGCCTTTTAAAACGCCCTCCATATTACGAAATTCAGGACATCTAGCAGTATACAGACAAGTACCACCTCTTTGAATAATACCAGAAACAGCACTTGCACTCATGTCAACAAATTCACGATTCAGAAGCCCTACATAGCCTCTTTGAATACCAATTACTTCCATACCTTTACTAAGTGCAGTACGAGCAACGGCTCTAACAGCCGCATTCATGCCGGGGGCATCGCCACCACTTGTTAAAACACCAATTTTTTTCATAAAAATTCTTCTGCTACTCAAACCACGGACGAAATTTCTCAGAGTAGCTTACTCCTTTCATAATAATAAAAAATAACAATTTGATTCTTAGCAAATCTAATGGTTGTTACTCTTATGTTATGAAAAACATTAAAAATATGAAAATATATTCAATAATTTACTAAAAAATGTTTTTCTTGATTGTTCAACAGGCTTAAGCCACATCTACTACAACTGGGTGTAACACGCACCCTCTATCCCATTTCATTGGGAATGCTTAAAAAATCAAGATAGACACCAAAAAAATGCCTTGACCGAAGTCAGCACTACTCATGTTTGCATGACACTCCAAAGGCGTAAATTCGGCGTCATCATCACCTACATATCAGCATTATCTTGAAAGTGATAGTATGCTGATTCATGATTTG
>CAMWHN010000318.1 GCA_947174085.1 uncultured Ruminococcus sp. | reverse complement strand
TGTCGTAGGCAGCGTCAGATTTGTATAAGAGACATATAATAACTTTCTAATTCTTCCAAAGTATTATTACGTTCTGTCATATCAAAATAATTTTTAATTTCTTTGTCTTCGTGCTGATTTGCAGACTGTTCGTCTAACTGGGTTTTAATTTCCTCCGGTAATTCTAAAATATTATCTTGTATCGCTCCGGAATTTTGCATTTTTTTTGCATTTATAATCGCATTTGCTCTTTTCTGTGTGATATTTTCTGTAATTTCAAATTCATTGCTGAAATTTCCGGCTGTCATGTAAAAATTTTTTAAAACAGTTCTACCGGCATAAGCATTCAGGAAAAAATTATAATAAATGACAAAAAAACCTACAATTGGTATCATAACACAAATAGAAATTCTGTCTTGCATTTTTACAGTTTTTTTCTGATTGGCATTATGTTTTTTCACCATCGAAAAATGAATTGTTAATTTACCAAATATTTTTTCAAGCAGATTTAAAAATTTAATTTTTAAATTTCCAAAAGACAGCAATTCCGGAAAAAATAATTCTATAAAATTAATAAAACAAATGATAATAAATCCCACAGCACAAATTATGCCAACTAGCAAACATTCCCATTGATTAAATTTTATATCGCCGATAGCTCCGCCTAAATCAAGCGTACTATTTCCTGATTTCAATATAAATTGCAACAGCATATTTTCTACTGCAATTAAGGCAATGCCTAATAAAATTCCTAATATGATAGAAACAGGAATCTTGCGTAGCATATCTTCTTTACCGTCTGCAAAATCAACGAGTAATAAAAACATTAGCATAGTTAAGCCTAAAATACACACAACAGACCCAAATTCCCCAAATAGCATTAATACAATACAGCCTGTTATAATAATGCTCAAAGCATTATATTTATATAAATTTGGCGCATGTTGGATATATTTTTCAGGACAATTTTTTTCTGTTTTTTCCAGTAATAAATTAACAATTAAGAAAACCGGTGTTAAAAATTTTAAAATTGCAGAATATTGCATACCAAATAATGAGTTCATATTGTCACTAGGAATAATTTTGCGTATCATAACCCATAGCCCTGTAAATAACAAAAATATTCCTACATAAATGCTTACATATTTATGTAGATTTATTTTTCCTGTCACAGAATGCTTTTGTTTCAAATTACTAAAATCATATTTTTGCAAAATATTTGATAAAAATAATATAATTATTAATATTGCAATAATAATTATTTTCTGTGTAGCATTTATTTTTATATTCCAGAGTAAAAACATAGATAAATCCAATGCGACTGGAAATGCAAATTTTAATTTATTTTTATTCCATTCCGGATAATGCAATAATATATAAAAACTAATTAAAATTACAAATAAACTCAATAATAAACTATTTCTTCCGCCATGGAAACAGTCTTCCGGCAGAATAAAATCAGCATCACCTAATAAAAAATCTCGCCAACGGGATTCCCTAGCATAATCTAATACACTTAGAAACATTGCTGTACTATGAATATTCAAGAAAATTTTAATATTCATGTGTATCAGCCAAAAATACACAATATCCGTTTTTCGCTCTATTTTTTCAGGATTTTTATAAATATAGATAAAATATAGCAATGTAATTATAAAATCTTCCAGTATACACCAGATTGTACAGTTAGAAAAATAATCTTTCCAGTGAAATAATACAGTTGGTGCTTCTGAAGATAAAATTTTTAAGCCTGTAAATTCCATGCCGTTCAGAAATGCAAATCCAAAGGCAATAAATAATAATATATCTACTGCGACAAATACAACTAGCATTGCCAAAATTTTAGAAATTATTTTTTTTTCCAAAAGCATTCACCCCTTCTATACTTATTCTACACTTATATTTTATTATAACACATGCAATTGTAAAAAGCAAGCGTTTTTTATATCTTCCAAAAAATTAAATAAAATAGCCGTTCCTGCTATTCCAGAAATGACTATTTTTATTTGAATATTATATTATTAATGGCGCAAGCTGAATTTTTGTATTTTCTATCATTTTAGAAATTTGTTTCTCGTCATCTAAATGCATTAAATACACTTGTATGTTTTGCTCTGTGAATGTTTTTAAAACTGGCAGAATCTCTGGCAAATACAAATGTGCATTAGTTTGAAAAACAGAACATTCTGTATATAATATAGCATTTTGCTGTAAATAAGGCAGATACGGCATAAGCGTAGCAGTATCACCAGTATATATAATTCTATGATTATTTACATATAATGCATAGCCGAAACATTTATGTTTTAATGGCTGTACATGCTGTGTAGGAATCGCATCTATCAGCCATGATTTTTCTAAGTGATTAGCTGTTGTTAAATAAAACCAATTTTTTTCACAGCCCTCAATTTGATAAAGCAATAAACTTAAATCTTCTGAAACTGCTTTTGATGGTGCAACAACTGTCAAAGGCTTCTGCAATACAAAATATGCATACTGTAGCATTGTACCAATACCGCCAATATGGTCACCATGCGTATGCGTGACTAGAATATAAATATTATCAAATTTTTCTAAATTTAATTTTTTGATATTCTGAAAAGCAGAGGCAGGACAATCTAATAGAATCAAATCATTATTATTTACAAAATATGCGCAGTTATGAGCATTGCTGAACGCTGAACCACGTCCCAGAAACATC
>CAMWHN010000317.1 GCA_947174085.1 uncultured Ruminococcus sp. | reverse complement strand
ATCTAATAATGCGCTTTGGTTTTTGTTTACTAACAAAACCGCCCCAACCACCGTTGTTGCCACCGAAACCACCATTACCACTAGAAGAACCAGCTGTCAAAGTTGTTCCGCCTGTAAGTGTTCCACCATAAGACGCAAGCTGTGTTTCGTCAAGTGTCTGGAAGTAAGTAGAATTGCTTATTTCTCCGCCAGTCTGGAAAGTCACACTGGAATCAATATTACCACCAGCTTTGAATACAGAAACATTCTTATCAGCGAACCAAGATACAATCACATTGCCAGAAGCATCTACAAGGGAAATTCTTGTGTCAGCAGATACTGAACCGGAAGCGGAAACGACTGCTGACATACCGCCACCCATGCCCATGCCGTTGGAACTGCAATTGCTTGCCCAAACACCACCATTGACAGTGATAGTACCATCAGCGTCAAAGTCATCTGAACCGTTGGAAATGAAATAACCGCCGTTAATAATCATACTACCGTTAGAATCAAAGCCGTCATGGTCACCATCTTGTACATTGACTAAAGCAAAACCGCCGTCAAATTGCATGAGATAATCATTAGAAGAACTACCACCGAAACCGCCTTGATTCCAGCCACCGCCAGGACCTCCGCCAAAGTTGCCAGAACCATCAGCACCGCCTGCGGCATTATAGCCATCATCATCAGAATTAATAATAGCAGAACCACTATATTGATAAATTTTCTGTGCCTCAATGCCCTCATAGCATTTTATCACATAAATTATAACATCATCATAAGTATTTGCACCAGATGTGCCAATTGTAATTTGCTGGTCAGCATGTACACCATCATCACCTGTAGAAAGTGTAATATTACCACCAATTAATGCAATATTGTCACCAGCATGGATACTATCATCAGAAGAATCTACTACTAAATTACCACCGTTGATAGTAATATTACCGCCACTTTGCCAAGTTTCACCGGATTCGTCATAGAGACCAACAGCTTTAATGCCCTTAGCAGAAACATCAGTTTTATTGGAGTTGCCATCACTCATGCCACCTCCAAAACCGCCCCAACCGCCGTTGGAAGAACTAGAGCCACTGCCTGTGTAATTACTGCCCTCATAAGTATAAATTGTCACATCTCCGCCATTCATAGTAAATTCTTGTTCTGCTTGAATGCCGTCAGAATATGCGTTAATATTCACAGTACCACCATTAATAGTAATATATCCCTTGCCTTCACCAGTTTCTGTAGATTTAATACCATCACCAGATTTTGACGTAACAGAAATATTCAAATTAGAATAATCGCCGTCTCCGCCATTGGCAACAAGGCTATCTGGGTCACCGATTCTAACAGAATTTTCTCCCTTAATGCCATTATTTACGGCTGTAACGATAATATTACCATTCCAGATTTTTAAATCATTTTTAGATACAATACCGTTTTCATAATTACCATTGACAATTAAATCGCCTTTGCCCTTAATTTTCAAATCATCACGGGAGAAAATAGCTGCATCAATTTCTTTTACTTCGCCGTCATTTTTTGTATAACTATCTGTATGTGTTGTACCATCAGAAATTGTATTCGTCGTACCTTTCTTGACAGAGATAGTCACATCTTTGCCAACGTTTTCAACATAAACTGGTGCAACACTGGAATTAGAAAGCGTTAAATCTTCAAAATTCAAAGTAACAGCAGCTTTTGGTTCAGCGTCATTATCGGTGTTAATTTTCAACTGCCCATTCTCAGAAGTACCACTAATGCTATATTCACCAGATGCTGTAATTGTTACATAAGTATTATCTGTCACAACGACATTAGAAGCGTTTTCAATTGCAATTTCATTGCCTTCAGTGTCATACAGAGAAACACTAGAATTATCATAAATAATAGATGCTACTAATTCACTTCCAGTTGGATTTGGATTCGGGGTGATAACAGTACCACCATTTTCGTTCAGAACTTTTCTTTTTAATGCAACAAAATCATAGATATTTACTATATTATCATTGATAAGATTTGCATTCTGGTAAGCTTCTTCAGAAATTGTTTCTTTTCCGTGAAGATATTTTTGTAATAATATAATATCAGTCACACCAACAGAGCCATCTAAATCTACATCACCTGTTACAGCTTCAGCAAATGAAGGCATTGCCGGAACAGAACATATCATAGCCGTAGCAAGAATGCCAATAATTCCGGCTTTGAAACGATTCCAATTTTTCATAATTAAACCTCTCCTTTAGGAATAAATTTTTCAATCTTCATGAATGTGATTTTATTATACAGGATATTTCTTAAAAATATCTTAAAAAATTCTAATTTATCAAAAATAAAAGCACTCTCCTTGTAACAGGAGAGTGTTTCATATTTTATTCTTCGTCAGAATCATCAGAAATATCTATATTATTAGGATTAGTGGAATTTTTCATACGATATTTTTTAGGTGTAACTCCAGTTATTTTCTTGAATACAGCAATAAATGCGCTCTGTGAGGAAAATCCCAAACGTACAGAAATATCATAATATGAAAAATCTGTATCTTTTAATAATTCTTCTGCCTGACGGATTCTAGCCAAAACTACAAATTGCTTGATAGAACCGCCAGTTTCCTGCTTAAATAATCTTGACAGATAAGACGGATTTAATCCGACTAATTTTGCAAGTGTTTTAATAGACAAATTGCAGTTTAAATTTTCATTGATATAATC
>CAMWHN010000316.1 GCA_947174085.1 uncultured Ruminococcus sp. | reverse complement strand
TATTAATGATATCTCTTCATGTCGGATGTGTCAAGTTTTATTATACACCATCAGAACGTAGTTTTACCGTCTGCGCTTGTCACGTTTGCAGGTACGGTCTGATACCCTGTAAAATGATGCGCACGCAGATAATTAAGAAACCGCTCGGAAATGTAACATTCTTCCGTAAAACAATAATAATCCATAGGTTCACCAAACAGCTTTAAACTTGCCGGATTGCAAAGCGTATACAGATATTCTCCGCAGACAGGACATTTTTTGCAGCTATGGCGGTTATTATCCTTATAGTTCATATAATTGCCATTCATTTCCGGATAAGGATGGTGATCTGCGCTGTCCATAAAGTAATACGATCTATCCATCATTCTCCCAACCTCCAGTTTTCAGCACTTAAATAAACTGTCAGCATATTCAAGCACTAAACTATATTACCACCTGTTATAAATTTTCATCTCCTCATTTTCCTCGATTTTACGCATTTTTCAAACCTGTCAGCATTTTCACACACTGAAAAAGCCGTAAAAGCAGTTTTACACACCAACCAACCGAGTGCTTAAAAATGCTGAACACTCGTGTATTTCTTTGCATCTCCTCAAATTGACCGATACCTTTCCGCTTACACGAAAATCGGGCTGATTTGAGTGCTTGCCGTTTGGCATGGATTTTGTAAAACCTCGTAAAATCGGTATTTTAGCGATTGTTACGTGTCAGCAGAACCACGCACTCCACATGTGCCGTATTAGGAAATAAATCTACAGCTTTGACTTTTTCAGTAATATAATGATTTTCTGCAAAAATCGCAGAATCTCTTGCACAAGTAGCTGGATTACAAGAAATCATAATAATTTTATTTGGTTGCATACTCACAACAGATTGAATTGTCATGTTATCACAACCTTTTCTTGGAGGGTCAAGAATCACAACATCTGGAGAAATTTTTTTTGTTAATAATTTTTTAGAAATCATGCCTGCATCACCACAGTAAAATTCCGTATTAAAAATTTGATTTTGCTTTGCGTTTTCTTTTGCATTTTCAATGGCTTGTGGAATCACTTCTACACCAATTAATTTTTTTACACTATCTGCCATAGAAAGTCCAATTGTACCAGCTCCGCAATATAAATCTAATAATAATTTATTACCTTGCAAATCTGCATAATTTTTGGCAATCATATAAAGCTGTTCTGCCTGTGCAGTATTGATTTGATAAAATGACTGTGGAGAAATTCTAATTTGATTCCCACACATGCTATCTGTAATAAAATTTTTTCCTGCTAATAATTTTACAGTTTGTCCCATAATTACATTTGTTTTTTCTGAATTTACAGATTCTGAAATACTAACAATATCTGGAAATTGCTTTTGTAAATCAGATAAAAAATTTAATTTTTTCTGAATAGATTTTTTTACAATAAAACAAAGCATAATTTCTCCAGAGTGATAACCTTTTCTTAAATAAATATGCCGTAATTCTCCCGTATGAGAATTTTCATCATAGGCTGAAATATTTGCTTTTTGTAATACTGGAAGTAAATAATTTAATATTTCCTGAAATATTTCAGGGTGCAAATAACAATCTGTAAAAGCAATTACTCTATGACTATGTTTGGCATAAAAACCGCATATTAATTTATTATCTTGCATTGCAACAGGATATTGTGCTTTATTGCGATAATGATTTCTATTTTCACTACACAAAATTGGTTCAAATACAGGATTTAATTTCCCAATTCTTGCAAAAGCGTCTTTTACAAATTGTTGTTTATATTGCAATTCTGTCTGATAATCTACATGTCGGAATACACAACCGCCACATTGCCGAAATACTGGACAATCTGGAGTAACACGCCCTGTTCCAAAAGCTAATAATTCATAAATAATCCCAAATGCATAGTTTTTCAGAACTTTTACGATTTTAATCTTTAATTTATCTCCAATTGCAGTCATTGGCACAAATACTGCCATGCCATTAATTTTACAGACTCCGCTTCCCTCATTCGTCATACCAGTAATTTCTGCTTCATAAATTTCATTTTTCTGTAGCATTAAAAAACACCTCATTTTTTTT
Organism: uncultured Ruminococcus sp.; assembly: GCA_947174085.1. Lineage (GTDB taxonomy): Bacteria > Bacillota > Clostridia > Oscillospirales > Ruminococcaceae > UBA3855. The sequence continues at coordinate 630 of CAMWHN010000316.1, read as the reverse complement.
ATCAAATATATCAAATTCTAAATAATTTTCAATTACCTGTGTTGCACCAATTTTGATTAAAGTTTTTTTATCTAGCATAGAACTAACACCAATAATTTTTCCAGCTCCGGCACATTTGGCAGATAAAATTCCAGATTCTGAATCCTCAAATACAATGCATTCTGATGGGTGTAATTTTAATAAATTAAAAGCTCTTAAATAAATATCTGGTTCAGGCTTGCCATTAAAACTACCATCATTATAGATAATATTATCCAGTGAAAACCACTGATTTAAATTTAAATTCTCAAAGAAAAATTGCATATTTCTCAAAGCTGATGCTGTTGCAATTGTGACAGGAATATTATTATTTTTCAAAAAATCCAGAAATTCAGGCAAACCGTCCGCAAGATGAAATTCTTGACTTTGCAAACATAATTTTCTGTAAATTTTTTCTTTTTGTTCTTCAATGGCAATGCTTTCTAAGCCTGACATTTTTTTATTAAAAAAATAAGATAAAATGCTTTGTGCAGTTCTACCATAAATATATTTATGAAATTCAAAATCAGAAATTTTTCTGTTAATACTAGATTCTAAAAATAACTTCCAAGCTTTGTCATGAAAATCTTTATCAAAAATCATTGTAAATCG
>CAMWHN010000315.1 GCA_947174085.1 uncultured Ruminococcus sp. | reverse complement strand
CATACAGAATCCAAATTTAGTAAAGAGATTACAGAAATTAAATAAAAAAGCTGTAAATAACTACTGTCCAAAAGGATTTCAATTATCCAAAGAACAGACACCAGCCGGCACAAAATTTGAGCGTATTACGAAATTAAAAAGTTCTAAAAATGGCAAATTAATTTTATATTTTCATGGCGGTGCTTATATTGCAGGATTATTATATTTTTATAAAAAATTTGCGCCGGATTTTTACAGAGAATCCGGCGGAGCTGAAATTATTTTTTTAGATTATAAACTTGCACCAGAATATCAATATCCAGTGCAATTAAATGAAGCATTAGATTTATGGCAAGATTTAATTCACAGACAAGGCTATTTGCCAGAAAATATCATACTTGGCGGTGATTCTTCCGGTGCGAATTTAGCACTTGCTATGATGTTAAAACTAAGAGATAATCAACAAAAATTACCAGTTGGTGCATTTTGTATTTCCGTATGGGGAGATATGACAGGCAGTAGTGAAAGTACTGTATTTAATTATGGCAAAGATGCTGAATTTGGAGAATTAGGCAAGAAATTAACAAAACAAAAAAGAAAATTATTGCACAACAGTGAAATTTATTCATGGCTAGATAATGAAAATCGAGCAAATCCATATATATCACCAGTTTTTGCAGAGTTTCATAATTTTCCGCCTATGGTGTTTACTGTTGGCAGTCATGAAATGTTATTATGTGATACGCTTACAATTGTTCAAAAATTAAAAACATTGCATATTCCTGTTAAATGCGATGTACAGTCTGGCATGTTTCATATTTATACAGTTTGTAGACATGCAATGCCGGAAAGCAGTCATTCTTATTGGCTAATTCTAAAATTTATCAGAAATATTTTAAAAAATAAATAAAATAAAAAACTGTTGCAAAACAAAACACTGCAACAGTTTTTTTATTATTTATTCATAGCATAAGTAATTTCTGCATGTTCCAGAGCTGTTAATAAATCCTCCATTGCATTCTGTGTTGCATTATCATCTGTGATAGCTACCATGAAATCAGTTTCTTGCGCCTGCATTTCTGAAATTAAATTTTCTAATATAATTTCTTGATTCTGGTATAAATACACACTTCCCATAACAGTTACTTCAAATATTAGCATTTCTGTTTCTGATTCTGTCAACATTTCAGAAAATTCTGTTTCTGCGTTTTCTGAATTTTCCATTTCCAGTGTATCAGAAATACTTTGGTCAGCTCCAGAATTACCGCCATTTTCTAAACCATTGCCATTCCCAAAGCCTAACCCGAAACCGCCATTAAATAACAAAAATATAATAACTGCTAACACTAAAATTATGATTAATAAAATTAACATTTTTGCATTCCCCTTTTTTTTATTTGCCATAAAATTCACCACTTTCTAATTTTTTGATGTATTCATACTAGCACAATAAAAATCTGGTCTTTCTTCACTAATATTTTTTAATACAGCATTTAATTTCAAAACATCTTTATATAAAGCCGTATTGCCGTCATAAATCAAAGCACATAAAATTACTTCCTGTTCAGCAATACTAGATTCTTGAATCGCACTCAAAATTCTTGCTGAAATTACATCTTCCGACAATTCCAAAGAAATTTCCGCAAGGATATTTCTTTGTTCTGTGATACTAATTATGCCATCTGGTAAATATTCTAAATATACTGTTATTAAATTCCCCTGCGCAAAAGAATTTAATGCATTTTGATTCGCAAATGCTTTGCTATTTAATTCTTCCGCAGTTTGCAAAGCTTCTGCAATTTTTTCGTCAGCTTCTTTGCGAATATCTTCTACCTGTTGCAAAGCTTCTTCAACTTGCTGATTTGCTTCGGCAAGCTGTGATTCTGTATCAATTTTAATTTGTTCTTGTTCTTGCTGTAATTGCATCATCACACCAAACAAAATAATAAAAATCACATCCAGCAAAGAAGTTAATTCAATAATAATGCCTTTATTCTTCATACACTGACTTCCTGCAATTCCGGAGCTGATTCAGATTTTTTTCTGATTTTAATTTTTTCTTTTTGTTCCAGTTCTAAAAACTGTTGCAACCGGAGTGAAACAGCTTTTTCATTGGCTTCTACTTTGGCAGAAACAAAAGCATCTATAATTTTAAAACCGACTGCAAACACCATTCCCCAAAAAGTAGAAGTTAATGCACTATAAAAATTTTGCATTAAATTTTCACTGCCAGAAGATAATTTTAACAAAGCAATAATTGTCCCTAACATGCCCAACAATGGAAAAATTGCAATTACATTTACAAATAACGAATACCAAAAATTTTCTTTATCTCTTAGTTTTTCAATTTTTGTAATTTTGCCGGATTCGTCAAAAAATTTCTTTATCACGGCATATGGATTTTTTTCATTCGCAGAAATATTTAATTTTAATAAAGAATTTAAATTCCATGTTTTTATAATTAATATAATTAAAATAATAATATTAATCAACCCGACTGCAAGTATGATCCAATCATACGGAAAAATATTTGTTTTTAATAAATCCCACAAAAAAATTCACCTCTCATTAAGTAACCTAACATCATTATAGCATATTTTCCTACAAAATGCAAGTATATTTATTTACAAAAAAATAATTGATTTTCCAGTAAGACTATGCTATAATAATTTTATTAATCTTATTTTTTAAGAAAGGAAAAAATCTCATGACAACGCAAAAACC
>CAMWHN010000314.1 GCA_947174085.1 uncultured Ruminococcus sp. | reverse complement strand
GCTTTACATGAGTTACATATTACTAATGTTTCAGAACTGAAAGAGTATAATTGCATTTCATTAGCGAACAAGCTCCGAACAGGTTACAATAAGCTGATGATTATAAGGAAACTGAATGACTTGGGCTATCTTCCTTTTGACGAAAACACAATATCAATCCATGATATTCCCATGTCAAGAAAAATGCGGAATATTTTTTTAAGAAATGGTATCGTATACCTTTCACAGCTTTCTGCATATCCAAGAGAAGAAATATTGCAGTTTCGGAACGTAGGTAAAAACGCTATGTTAGAAATTGATAATCTTTGTGAAAAATATGGGATTGAGATACGTTCCCTTTCTCCCATTAAAGAGGCATTTAGCGAATTTCAATTTCACAAAAAAATATACCCGTTATTCTTTAGGGGCGGCATATTTAGTGTAGATGATATCCGAAATAAATCTGCCCATGATTTATATAATATATGCGAACAGGATTACCGCTTTACCATGAAAACATATCATATACTAAGAAAAAACGGGGTGATCCTTTGCAACTGGAATGACCAGTATCTGTTTGAAATTATACCCCAAAATAAATCTGTTCAGTTATTTGAGGAATATGGGATCATTGCAGTTTCGCAGCTTTCAGATTGCAATGAAAGGCAGCTCAAAGTAATGTCCGACAGTATTCCGGCATTGTCATCATTGATAGAAAAGTTATTGGCAAATATACATATGGATAAGGACGTGGACTGACTTACGCAATTAAACCATTCTTTTATCAGTTCAAACCATACTATTTTATTTCAGAACTAATGGTATAGTATATCTTTCTCACCTTTCTGCATAGCTTTACCCATTATGTGTGGTAAAGCTGTTTTAATGTCCGTTTTCTGCTCAAATTATCCATTTTCTGCAACGGATATTGATAATCTTTGCAGAATCGTTTATATTGTCACCATTGACAGAAAAATTACTGGCAGATACACATATGGATAAGGATATGCACTGATTTATGCAATTAAGTCAATCTTTTATCATTTCAATCCACACTATTTCAGTTGCTTTTCTTTATTCTGTAAAGAAAAGTGCTATACCATAACGATGTAGTTCAATGAATACGAGGTGCAACATATGGAAACATATATTAAAGACTTAGAACTTTCTCCAGCAACCAAAGCAGCCCTGTCATGGACTTTACAAATCACCAAAGTTTCAGAACTTAAAGGGCTCAATTATCTGACATTTGCAAATAAATGTCCCAAAGGTTGTAATGCTATTGCTATTGCCAATGAACTGAACGCATTAGGATACCTGTACCCACCAGAAAATGAGATATCCGTTAACGATATTCCCATATCAAAACGGCTGCAAAATGTCCTTATATACAATAACATACTATACCTCTCACAGTTATCAGTACATCCCAGAGAGGAAATATTGAAGTTCCGCAATTTGGGTGAAAGCACAATGCCGGAACTTGACAGCATATGTGAGAAATACGGTATCCAGATACGCTCCTTGGCTTCTATCAAAGAGGCATTTAGTAATTGTCATTTTCCTGTAACGTTACATACCATGTTCTTTCAGAATGGCATATTCAGCATAGATGATCTACAACACAAAACAGCTTATGATTTAAACGAAATATGTGGACATGATTATGCGCTTACTATGAAAACTTATTATACACTCAAGAAAAATGGGGTTATATTTTCCGATTGGCAGAATAAATATCTGTTTGAGATTTTGCCCAAGCCCAAAGCCGCCTTGATATGGCAGGAATATAATATTGCCACAATGTCACAGTTTTTGGATTGCAATGAGGCACAGCTTAAAGAAATATGCTCTGCATTTCCTAAATTGTCAGAAACAATAAAGACCTTATCGCCAAGCATCCAATCATAAGTATCTTTACAATATATCTACGCACATATCTATTGTCAATTTTGGGGGATAACAGCCCCCATTTTATTTTCTTAAAATTACAGCCCTTGACATTGTGGGTGATACACCAATGGAGGAAATGGACTATACCTGCTTTCCAGTGTCCCTGAAAGTGAAAATGCCATCATAGTCACAGTTTAGAATGTCAGCAATCTCACGCAGCTCTTTTTCGGTCAGATTATCCCTCCTAAGCTTGTTATAAAGGTTTGTGCCTTTGTAGCCCAATTTATCACTTAACTCTTTGATAGACATATTTCTTTCCAAGAGGATTGTCCGTATTTTTAAAGCCATTCCCATTGTTTACACCTCATTCTTTTTGAGTAATTATATACTTTTTGGTGCAGAAAATCAAACCAAAATACAATTCTACACACTTGAGTACAATTCCGGCATTGACGAACTGCACTTTATAGTGTAGTATTTATTCTTAGAAGTGCATATTTGCACTTTCAAGAACAGAAAGTGAGGTGAAAAAATTTTTAAATGGATTTTTCCCAAAAACAGAAAGGAGGGATAACGGAATGGGAAAGATTTTGGAAGCGTTTTTGACCGACCAGCTCCGTGTAGACAGCGGGACGGAAGGGCGAAGCCCCGAACATCAGCAACTTTGTGACAAAGGGAGCGAACTCCAAGAAAAGTTAGCCGAAAAACTGAATGATGAAGAAAAAGAAATGTTGACGGAATTAGTTGACACGCTCTTTGAGGAAAGCTGTTATGACGAACAGAGAAAATTTGAGCGTGGCTTCCGGTTAGGCGTTCTGATAACAGCAGAAATCTTCACAG
>CAMWHN010000313.1 GCA_947174085.1 uncultured Ruminococcus sp. | reverse complement strand
CATTTTTTTTTAATCATACGGCGACCACCGACATCAACACTCGACTCGTCGGCGGCTGCGTCAGAGGTGTATATGAGACAGATTGAGAGATATACAAAAATCTGATGTGAATAAAAACATCAATCGACAATTTTTTGTTAAACGATTAATCAAAATCTATTATTGTATATTATCAAACAAACAGATTTTTTACAGAAATTGTCTAAATATAGTACATTTACTGAATTTTTTTAGATACGCCTCGTCTGGGCATAAATATCCCATAAATTTAAATTCCAAAATTTTTAGACTGGCTCATATTTTCCAGTGATTGGATTTTTTATGAATATTTTGTGCTTTTTACAGGAAAGTTTTCTGACTTTCTTTGAACTTCATGAACCATTTGGCCTGGTAAAGTGTTTCATATACATAACATAGCCTAAATTTTTTAGAACTTTGGCGATTAGGAAAGTGCTGTATTTGGACAATTCAGGATGCATGAATTTAATTTTAGTTGTTGTCATTTCTTTCTCTTCGATAGTATAGCCTTGTTCCAGTGTGAACTGCCCTTCATTGTCTTGGGAAATAAATTATTTTTCTTATCAAGAGATTTCTTTTCTTCATCAGTTATGTATAATTTCATTAATAATCTTTTTTTCGACCACATATTCGACATGCCTTAACAAGTAGTCCTTTAAAGGTTCCTCCACAATATTGACAACAATTTGTTAAGCGCCTTTTTTGTTGTAAAATGCGTATTTGTTGCACCTTCAATCGATTTCGTTCTTCCTCAATATGATCAATGTCCTCAAACAATTTTATATTTTCTATATTATATAGACTTAAATCATAACCGCCACTTCCCGCAGTTACAATTGTTCCATCAGATTTCAAGCCTACAATATGATAATCACTAGTTGAAATAGCAATAATTTCTTCCCATTTTAAGGCTTCACTTATACTACCATATTTATTTCCAGAGATCTCAATTGTTCCATCAGCCTTTAACCCTACTACATGCTTATCACTAATCGCTATAGAAACGATATTTTTCCAAGATGACAAACAGTACCTACAGTAATTACTATGATCACCTGCTTCTACAACTGTTCCGTCTGATTTTAGGCCTACTATGTGATTCCGATTTACTGCTATATCAACAATATTATTCCACCATGATACAGCAGTTTTATATTTATAAGATACAACTGTTCCATCAGATCTTAAACCTGCGATATTTTCACCAGCTGCTACTATAGAAATAACATTTTTCCATGTAGATAAATTAATTATACTTCTGTTCCAAATAGATCCATCTTTTTTTAAACATATGAGGCCATTATTACTAATAGCTACTGAAATAATATTTTTTTGAGACAATATTTCTTTATAGTATTGTAAAACATCATAATTATCAAGCCTACAATAAGGATCATATTTTGACAGATTCCCTATAACAGCAACTGTACCATCTGATCTTACACCTACTGTTAAATAATCTTCTGTTACTATAGCAACAATATCATAAAAATTTGAAACATTACATTGTCCATCAATATTTTTTCCTATTGCCACAACTGTTCTATCTGATTTTAAACAAACTATGTGTTTATTACTAGCTGATATTAATCCCTTTGCTTTTTTCATGCGTAACTTATTTAACTCTATTTTTTGAATATACTCAAAAGCTCGTTCTTTACATTCTTTCGCTTTTTGCTTTGCATTAGAATAATTTCCTAAATTTTTAAACTCTTTTTCCGTTTCATGAAAATCATTATCTGTTCTTGCTTCTTTCATGATTAGCAACGCTCTCTGATATCGTTGTTCAATAGCTCTACTCTGGCATTCAAACACTTTGTGTTTTGCATCAAAGTAATTTCCTAATTTTTCGAATTCTTTTTCTGCTTTTTGAAAATCATTATCTGTTTTCGCTTCTTTCATAAGAAAAAGTGCCTTCTGATAGTAGTATTCAAGTACTTTGTTTTCACATTCTTTTATTCTTTTATCAACATCTAAAAATCCTTTTATTGTTTCAAAAACAGATTTAGCTCTGTTATACTGTTCATCATCTTCAGCGGCATTCATTTCATTAATAGCTTGATTATAAATCGCCTGTTTATTATAAATTTCAAGTTGCGTTCTTAAGTCGTCGCTACCAAAACGATATGTTTTCTGATAATTACTTGAATATGAAAAATTTCCATTATGATTTGGTAAATCTTCTACTTTTTTTAAACGCAATTGTACTAAAAGTTTACCTAAATATGCCTGTGCATTCTCTGGGTCAAAGTCAAGTACCTTTTCACAATACTCATCTGCTTTCTCCCAATCACAATCCTCCAAAAAAGGAAAACACGTTTTAGAAGTGATGAAATATTTGCATTTTCCTTGGTTACAACTGTTTGTTGTAAAAAAGTTTCTGTTTTTCCTTTACCAAGAATTTTTTGAACTCCACGCAACAAGTCTTGCATATACCCAATTTTTGAAACATCCTGTGATTGCAAAGAAATAAATTCTTCTGGCATATCATATGGACTCATATCACGATAGCATGGAATTACGGTTTTCTTCTTCCCTTGTTCAATCAGTGACAGATACCTGCTCCACTCATTTTTGACCCATACTGCGTTGAAATACTCTGGTTTCGTACCAACAACAAGCATGATTTTTGAACTGTTCAATGCTGCAAAAATATATGGCTCATAAGCAGACCCCAGTTTATCCTCCAGTGTAATT
>CAMWHN010000312.1 GCA_947174085.1 uncultured Ruminococcus sp. | reverse complement strand
TTATCTTCCGTCATTTTTAACAAATTTCTCTGATTTTTTCATGCGGTTGCCCTGATTTGCCTGATAATATTATTAGCATTGGAAAATATGCATTTGCTGATTGTGAATCTTTACAAGAAATTCATTTACCTGATAGTATTACTAGCATTGGAGAATATGCATTTTCTGGTTGTAAATCTTTGCGAGAAATAAATTTGCCTGATAGTATTACTAGCATTGGAGATGGGGCATTTGATTCTTTGCAAGAGATTATTTTTCAAGGTAGAACATTTCATATAAATATGAATTTTACGAAGAATCAGCTTGAAAATATTATGGATATGATACACAAGCAAATTTCTGAAAATTAATCTTGTTGGTATAAATTCATGACATCAGAAAGTTCTTTTATAAATTCTGTTCTGACAGATTCGGGTGAGAGAATTTCCATATTAGAGCCATATCGCATAACCCATTTATAAAAGCTTTGGCTAATACCAACTTTTACACGAATGATAACACTGTCAAGATGATTTTTGTCGTCTTCTAAAACAGAAGCATATTCTCCAAATTGTTCTAACATGTCATCAAGCAGAAATTGTTTAATACGCAGTTTCACATGTAAATATGTTTCAGGGTCAAACATGTCTAAGACTATGCCTTGTGGTTCAGGAAGAATGCATTTTAAATCTGTGTGTTCTCCTGTTTTAATATGTTTCATACGGTCAACTCGATAAGTACGAGTTTTCAATGTTTTTTCGTCCATGCATTTTAAATAAAATCTTTCGTTAAAATAAATAACTTTACAAGGTATCATATCACGGCGTTTGTCATAATAACAAATTTGTTTTTTTGTGTCATATTTGCCGTATTCAAAATTAATTTTACAGTTTTTAGAAATAATCTGGTGTACTTTGTCTAAATTTTCTAATAAATTCAGAGAGGGTGTGGCTTGGCTGTTTAAAGAAATTCTGCTGATAAGCTGACGGACTTCGTCTATAGAGCAAAGACCTTCAAATTTTTTAATTAAATTCTGTTTCTGAGTACTTGTCAAGAATTTATTAATACTAATCGAATCCACAATAAATCTGATTTCATTAAACGTAAAGCCTTTCTTGACTAGATAATAATATGCTGTATTATGTGCGCCGTATGAAATTCTAATATCATGTCCCATTGTCTGCAAACGGTCAATATCTCTACGAAGTGTTAAAATAGATGGCGGTCTAATATCTTCATGTGTTGCAAGATGTTCTTGAATTTCTCGTAAACTCACTTGTTTATTTTTACTAGTGTTACCGGACAGAAAATTTAAAATATAAATAATTCTTTGTTGTTCCATAAGAAAACCTCCTGTTAATTATTTTCTTAAAAAAATTTTTTAAAAATTTTTCAGTTATAAAATTTTTGAACAGCTTCTATGCTATAATAGAAACATGATATAGATAAGATATAAATTTAATTCTGTTCTGCTGTTTGTGGGGACGGACGGCAGGACAACCCGAAAGGGAGCGTATATCAAATGAAATTTGAAATTGAAAATCATATATTAAAAAAATGTGTTGCTGAATCTGATGATACAATTGCAATTATTCCAGATGATGTTACAAGTATTGGAGATTGTGCATTTTATAGATGCGAATTTTTACAGAAAATATATTTATCAGATACGATTACTAGTATTGGAATTTGGGCATTTGCTGGTTGTAAATCTTTGCAGGAAATTCATTTGCCAGATAGTATTACCAGCATTGGAAAACGTGCATTTGCCTTATGTAAATCTTTGCAGAAAATTCATTTGCCAGATAATATTACTAGTATCAAAAATAATACTTTTAGTGATTGTGAGTCTATACAAGAAATCTATTTGCCAGATAGTATTACTAATATTGAAGATTGGGCATTTTTTAACTGTAAATCCTTGCAGGAAATCCATTTGCCAAACAGTATGACTTATATCAGCCAGTCTGCATTTAGTTCCTGTGAGTCTTTAGAGAAAATATATTTTCCAGATAATATTACAAATATCGAATCTAGTACATTTTTTGATTGTAAATCTTTGAAAGAAGTGTATTTGCCAGATAGTGTTACTAATATTGGAGTAGGTGCATTTGGTAATTGTGAATCTCTAAGAGAAATACATTTTTCAAAAAGTCTTATTACAATTGAGAGTGGTGCATTTCATAATTGTGATGCTTTGGAAAAAATATATTTACCAGATAATCTGACAAGTATTGGATGTAATGCATTTGGTGAATGCAAATCTCTAAAAGAAGTATATTTGCCAGATAGTGTTACTAGTATTGGAAATGAGGCATTTTTTAGTTGTGTATCTTTAGAAAAAGTGCGTTTCCCAAAAGAAATTACTAATATTGGGTTTGGCGCATTTTGTAATTGTAAATCTTTAGACAAAACATGTTTTCCCGATACGATTACAGATATAGATTATATTACAAATATAGAATGTGATGTAGAATAATTTGAAAGAGGTGTATTTCAAATGAAATTTGAAATTGAACATCATGTATTAACAAAATGTATTGCTGAATCTGATGAAATAATTGCGGTTGTTCCAGATAGTGTTACTAATATTGGAGATGATGCATTTTATAACTGCGAATTTTTACAGGAAATACATTTGCCTGATAGTATTACTAGCATTGGAGATGGGGCATTTAGTTGTTGTAAATCTTTGCAGAAAATACATTTGCCTGATAGTATTACTAGCATTGGAGATTGGGCATTTGAGTTT
>CAMWHN010000311.1 GCA_947174085.1 uncultured Ruminococcus sp. | reverse complement strand
TCATACTTCCGATATGCAAAATGGCTTTTTGTATCTAATTGACTGATTTTTTTGTTGAACTCACGTTAAATTATTATCTCCCATGCTGTTCAGTATGGGAGATTTTTAAAATTTCTATTGACAAATCGCTTAATTTTGTGCTATAATTTAAGGGATAATTATATAAATTACATAAAAGGAGAGTGTGATTATGGAAAAACAGTTATTAATATCTGTTAGTCGTGAATTTGGTAGTGGTGGGCGAGAAATCGCACATATTTTAGCGAAGCGATTTGCTATTAATTATTATGACAGAAATTTACTGGACGAAGTTGCAGGAGAAAAATCTTTTGATGCAGAAAAGCTTCGTAAATTTGATGAAAAGCCAAGAATGTTTCTTTTTTCCAGAACGGCAAGAGGACAGACAAATTCACCGGAATTAATTGTTGCGAATTATCAGTTTGATTATTTAGTAAAAAAAGCGAATGAGGGAGAATCATTTGTCATAGTTGGCAGATGTGCAGACGAAATTCTAGCAAATTATGACGGATTAGTAAAATTATTTATTCTGGCAGATGAAGATTGGAAAATTAAGAGAATCTGTGAATCACGCAATGTGAACGAAGATGAAGCCCGTGGCATTATCAATCGTCATGACAAAAAAAGAAAAAAATATCATAATTATTATTGTAATATCAAATGGGGAGATTCCAGAGGATATGACTTGACTATGAATACAAGTAGATTGGGTATTGAAAAAACAGCGGATTTTCTGGAGCAATATATTCGTGAAAGATTTGATTTAGAATAATAATTTCAAATTATCTGTTTCTGTAAAAGGGAACAGATAATTTTTTTATAATACTGTAGCAAAATAGAGTTTTGTAAAGTATGATTAGTAAAAGGAGGGAAATTATGCGAAATAAACATAGAAGTCAAGAACATGAAGAAATAATAAGAACTTATGCAGATGCAGTTTATCGTCTTGCCTATTCTTATAGTCGGAACAGAGCAGATGCAGATGATATTTTTCAGGAAGTATTTTTTAGATATCTCAAAAAACAGCCAGAATTTGAAAACACAGAACATGCAAAAGCATGGTTTCTTCGTGTGACAGCGAACTGTGCAAAAAGTTTTCTGACTTCTGCATGGAAACGTCACACGCAATCACTGGAACAGGATATGATATTTGAACAGCCTGAAGAAAATCATCTTGATGAAGCATTAAGACAATTGCCTATGAAATACAGAGAGGTAATTCATTTATATTATTATGAGGGCTATCAGACAGACGAAATTGCAAAGATTCTCAGACGGAAACCATCAACTGTAAGAACACAGCTTACACGAGCTAGAGAATATCTGGCTAAAATTTTAAAGGAGGAAAATTGATGAAAAAAATTTATCAAAACATGAATACACAAATTCAGCCTGATGAAAAATTAATACAGAAAGTTTTGACAAGACAGGTCAGAAAAAAGCATTCTGTTTGGAATACATTTGCTGTACTGACTGCATGTGCTGTTTTCAGTATGGGAAGTGTTTCTGTTCTTGCATATGCTAACGAGGATTTTAAGAATATGTTATATCAGATTTCGCCAAGAGTAGGAGCTGTTTTTAGCCCTGTTATGAAAAGTGATGTCCAGAATGGTATTGAAATGACAGTGGAGGGAGTTCACATTGATGGTGATGATGCGGAATTTTATATTGCATTTCGGGACTTGGAAGACAATAGAGTTGATGCAGAAATAGATTTGATGGATAGTTATAATATCATTCGACCATTTTATTTTGATGCGTCATCATCTGGCTGTGTCAGAGAGGGTTATGATGAACAGTCTGGAAAAATGCGATTTTATATCATAACACATGAACCGGGTGCAGGAAAATTTTGGGGTGATAGTCTCACATTTTTCGTCAGGGAAATACTGATAGGTCAGGAAAGGCAAGACTATACTTTAGTTGATATTGATTTATCGCAGGTCAATTATCACCCTGAAACTATTTCCGGAACAGAGTTTTTCCAGAATCGTGGTTACGGTGGGGGTGGAAAATATGGACTTCCAGAGCTGGAACAGGTTACAATTATGAAGCCCGAATATAAAAAAGATTTCATTCAGGAAATCAAACTGACTGGTCTTGCGTGGAAAAATGGAATATTGCATATTCAGAACTATGTTGAGGACTGGAACGGAAATACTTCTATTGGGTATTATTTGGAAGATGAGAATGGCAATCAGATTGAGGAATGTTATGCATTCAATTGGCGTGATGGGACTGGTGAATATATGGAGAGTTTTTTTGAAGTAAAACCAGAAGAACTGCAAAATTATCAAGTCTATGCAGATTATCGGATTGGCGGTGAACTAATAGAGGGAAATTGGAAAGTGAAATTTCCAATTGTGCAAAATGAATAAAATTAATGTAAAAAATACTGCCATTTTTTACTTGACAAAGATAGAAAACTGTGATATAATAAAAAAGCTGTCGGAGCTGATAGCAAAACGCTTTTAGAAAAAATTTGAAAAAGTTTTGAAAAAGGGCTTGACAAAAATTTGAAAATGTGGTATAATAACGAAGTCGCTGTGAGAGCCAAACGGGAGTTTGAGAGCTGTTGCAAAGACGGAACATCACAGTTCAAAAAAATTTGAAAAAGTTTGAAAAAAAGACTTGACAAATTTGGAAAAGTGTGGTATAATAAATAAGCTGTTTGAGTGAAAAACAGCACTGCATCTTGAAAAGTGAACAATGCTAAAAAG
>CAMWHN010000310.1 GCA_947174085.1 uncultured Ruminococcus sp. | reverse complement strand
AATAATAACCTGTGCAGGCAAATTATTTTTAATAATTATATTATCAAATTCTTGTAATGCAAAGTCAGAAAATACAGTAATTTTTTCATGTTCTAGCATAGCACTGCTAATATATTTCAAATTTTTTAAATTTTCTATGATTAAATTATTATTCTTTGCGAAATTATCAAAAGCAATCATATTTTCAATATCTGTTGCTGTTGTAATCACGGGGATTGCCCCCAGAACTTCTGCAATTGTACTAGTTAAAGCATTTGCGCCACCTAGATGCCCAGATAATAAACTAATTACAAATTTTCCCTGTTGGTCAAGAACAATAACAGCAGGGTCTGTATCTTTTGATTTTATTAAATCAGCAATTACTCTAACAACAATGCCAGTTGCCATAATAAATACAAGCGCATGATAATTATTAAAATCCTGTTTTACTCTAAATTTAAAATCTTGTTTAGATTTTATATCACCGCCCAAATTTTTTTGAATTTCTTCGGCAATTTTTTTGCCTTGAGAAGTCAACCAGAAATATGCAATTTTCATTCTGAAACACCTTGTCTAAATTCATGTGTAAAATGCTTATCATAAAGCTTTGACAAAGAATACACATCACCTAAAAAATTTCCGACTGTGACAATAGCCGTTTTTGTAATTCCCGCTTTTTGAACTTTTTCAGCAATAGTTTCTAAATTTCCAGTGACAATTTTCTGGTCTTTCCAACTGGCTTTATATACAACTGCAACAGGCGTTTCTTTGGGATAGCCTACACATAATTTTTCAGTCAGTTCCTGTATTCTTCCAACAGATAAAAAAATTACCATAGTTGCTTGATGTTTTGCTAATTCTTCAATTTTTTCAAGTTCAGGAACAGGCGTTCTGCCCTCCATGCGAGTTAAAATAACCGTCTGTGAAACGTCTGGCAAAGTATATTCTTTCTGTAAAACCGCTGAAACTGCTAGAAAAGAACTCACACCAGCGACTACTTCATGAGAAATATTTAATTTATCCAGTGCGTCAAGTTGTTCACGAATTGCCCCATAAATAGACGCATCTCCAGTATGGACTCTAACTGTGAGTTTATTTTCTTGTTCCGCATTTTGCATAACTTGTATTATTTTTTCTAGTGTCATGCCGGAGCTGTCATAAATTTGACAATCTGGTTTAATATCCTGAAAAATTTCAGGATTGACAAGCGAACCGGCATAAATAATTACATCAGCTTTGTCAATTAATTTTTTGCCTTTGATAGTTAATAATTCTGGGTCTCCTGCACCTGCGCCCACAAAATAAACCATATTAACATAACCCCTTTTTTTTGATAAATAATATAGTAAAATAAGATTGTTTTTCTATTACTGGCACGCCAATATATTCATCAGGCATATTTAAATGATAAAACATAATAGTCTTATCAAATAAATTTAATTCTTTTAGCATAGGCAAAAGCCATGCAAGAGCATTTCCGGCTTTCATGATAATAATATTATCTGCCTGTAATAAAGCATTTTTTATCACTTCTGGTGAATTGACTGCCGGTAAAATTAATAAATTTTCTTGATTTTCGCAAAGACTAAGCTGTGCTTTAGCAACTCCAGACGAAAAAGACGAAATTCCGGCAATTACTTGCGTATGATAGCCTTGTTCAGAAATTACTTGTCTAACATAATTTGCGGTACTATAAACAGAAACATCTCCGAGTGTTATCATAGCAATATTTTTTCCCATGGCTAAGCGTTCTGTGATTGGCAATAATATACCTGATTTTAAATAATTTTTATAATTTATATGCTTACGCATGGGAAAAACAATTTTTAATTTTTCTGCATTGCGCATATCCGCAACTTGTTCTGCAATTGCAAACGCAATAGAACTAGCCTGTTCTTGTGTTACGGGAATTACAATGACATCTACTTGTTCTAAAATTTGCTTTGCCTGTAGTGTGATTTCTAAGGGATTTCCTGAACCGACACCAACCGCATAAAAAATACTCATGTTATGTATCTCCAATCATACAGGAATAAATCAAAATCGGGTGATTTTCCTGCAAAATATGATAATTTTTAATTGCTTTCGCATGACTAACAGAAACTTGTGTGATTTCTAAATCTGGAAAATTTTTTAAAACTGGATAAATTTCTGCCTGTGATTCTAGTGTGACAGCACTAATCACAAGTCTGATTTTCTGATTTAAATTTTTAATTTGTCTAAAAATATCCAAAAATTCGCCACCAGTACCGCCAATAAAAACACAGTCAGGTAAAGGCAAATTTTTTATCATTTTAGATGCTGTGCCAGAAATAATATTTAAATTCGCAAGCTGAAAATAATTTTTATTTTTTTCCAGAATTTCCAGAGCAGAATTTTTATATTCTATCGCATAAACTTCGCCGAATTTGCAAAATCTAGCACATTCTACAGAAATACTGCCTGTACCTGCGCCAATATCCCAAACAATAAAATCAGGTTGCAAACGCAATTTAGTTAAAATAATCGCACGAATTTCTTCTTTTGTCATGGGAGTTTGATTTCTGAGAAATGCACTATCTGGCAATAATACTGGATATTTTACCAATTTTGGACTAGCATTTTTAACAGCAACAACACAAAGCGCAGGGTTATGAAAATTTAAAAATAACTCTGGTTTTCCTTGAAATAATTCTTGTTCCGGATAAGTCAAATTTGCGCCAATAAATAGCTCTGTATTTTTTAAATTATAATTTACTAATATATTTGCAATTTCTTTTGCGCCAT
>CAMWHN010000309.1 GCA_947174085.1 uncultured Ruminococcus sp. | reverse complement strand
GTAATTTATTTATTGGCTTTGCTCTATTTGTTATTTTTGAAAGGAATTTCACTGCGAAGAGTTAACATAGAGGCTATAGAAGAGTACGGATTTTGGCAGTTCATTGAATTTGGTATTAATTTAGTTCCATTTCGGACTATTTCAGATTATATCGAATGCATGGATCCTATTTCTATCAATTCTATTCATGATTTTGCATTTCAGAATCTCATCGGAAATATGATATTATTTGTGCCTATGGGTGTATTTCTCCCTTATTTTTCCCAGAAACAAAGAAAATTTCTAAAATTTCTTATCACAGCATTTATTATAATTCTTTGCGTTGAAATTATGCAATTAGTTACATTACTAGGTGTGTGTGATATTGATGATTTGCTATTAAATTTAATAGGTTGTTGCATTGGGTTCGGATTTTTTTATTTGATAAAGCCGATTTTATTACAAAAAAATAATTAAAAATCTATGACAAGGAAGTCTGCACAGATGGCAATTCGCCCTTGTTTTCCAGAGAGCTATTAGCAATAGGCTGAAACTAATAGCAAAACAAGTAATTTGTGATAAGATACCACCCTTGGAGACTGTTTAATACACAGCGGTTGACTATCGTTATCTAGTCTTAATGAGGTGCATAAGCTAATTATGCATAAATTCAGGTGGAACAGTGGTAATTATCGCCCTGAAATTTTGGTAACACAAGATTTCAGGGTGTTTTTTAATATTTTTAAAATATTTTTCAAAGGAGCGAAATTTTATGCTAAAATTAACATTAAAAGACGGCAGTATCAGAGAAGTAGAAGAAAATAGCTCTGTTGCTGAAATTGTCAAAGGCATTGGCATGGGCTTGTATAAATCGGCTTGTGCAGTAAAAATTAACGGAGCTGTTCAGGATTTAAGAACAGTTTTAACACAAGATTGTACATTTGAAGTGTTGACATTTGATGATGAAGACGGCAAAAAAGCATTCTGGCATACAGCGTCACATATTCTGGCACAGGCGGTCAAAAGATTATATCCTAATACAAAATTAGCCATTGGTCCAGCAATTGACGGCGGTTTTTATTATGATTTTGATGCGGAACACCCATTCACACCAGAAGAATTAACAAAAATTGAAGCCGAAATGAAAAAAATCGTAAAAGAAAAAATTGCTTTAGAACAATTTACACTTGCACCAGAAGAAGCAATTGCAAAATTAAAAGCAATGGACGAGCCATATAAAGCAGAACTTTGTGAAGAACATGCTAGCAAAGGTGAGCCAATTTCTTTCTATCAGCAAGGCGAATTTGTAGACTTATGTGCAGGACCTCACTTAATGACAACAGAACCAGTCAAAGCATTTAAATTATTATCCTGTACAGGTGCATATTGGAGAGGTTCAGAAAAAAATAAAATGCTGTCTCGTATCTATGGCACAGCATTTCCAAAAGCTTCCCAACTTGATGAAGAATTAAAACGCCGTGAAGAAGCAAAATTGCGTGACCATAACAAATTAGGTCGTGAATTAGAATATTTTACAACAGTTGATACAATCGGACAAGGCTTACCTGTATTATTGCCAAAGGGCGCAAGAGTTGTACAATTATTGCAAAGATGGGTAGAAGATTACGAACAGGCACATGGCTGTATTTTAACAAAAACACCTTTATTTGCAAAACGTGAATTTTATAAAATTTCTGGACACTGGGATCATTATCTTGATGGCATGTTTATTATAGGTGACCCTTATGACGAATCTAAAGAATGTTTTGCACTTCGTCCTATGACTTGTCCATTCCAGTATCAAGTATATTTAAACAAACAGCGTTCTTATAGAGATTTGCCAATGCGTTTAACAGAGACTTCTACTTTGTTCAGAAATGAAGATTCTGGTGAAATGCACGGATTAATTCGTGTGCGTCAGTTTACGATTTCAGAGGGGCATTATGTCTTAAGACCTGACCAATTAGAAGAAGAATTTAAAAATTGTCTTGATTTTGCAAATTATTTCTTGGATACTGTCGGCTTATTACAAGATTGTACATTCAGATTTTCACAGTGGGATCCTGAAAATCCAAATAATAAATATGAGGGGACAAAAGAACAATGGGACGAAGCACAGCGTGTCATGGGTGAAATTCTTGACCATTTGGGCTTAGAATACACAATTGGCATTGATGAGGCGGCATTCTATGGACCTAAATTAGATATTCAGTATAAAAACGTTTTCGGCAAAGAAGATACACTAGTAACAATTCAAATTGACATGTTACTTGCAAAAAAATTCGGCATGGAATATATCGACAAAGACGGCACAAAACAAACACCTTATATTATTCATAGAACATCTTTGGGGTGCTTTGAGAGAACACTTGCTTATATGTTAGAACATTTTGCCGGTGCATTGCCACTTTGGATTGCGCCAGAACAAGTTAAAATTATTCCTATTGCAGACCGTCATCTTGACTTTGCGAATGAAATTAAAAATGCATTGATTAACGTTGGCATTCGTTGTTCGATTGATGACAGAGCTGAAAAAATGGGTAAGAAAATCCGTGAAGCAACACTTGATAAAATCCCATATATGCTAACTGTTGGTGATAACGAAGTAGAAGCAAAAACAGTTTCAGTCCGTTCACGCAAGGGCGATAATTTAGGCAATATGACAATTGATGAATTACTTGCAAAATTATTAACTGAAATTAATACAAAAGCAAAATAATTAAAAAAAGCCGTGTCTCACATGAGATACGGCTTTAAAATTAATTTATGAAG
>CAMWHN010000308.1 GCA_947174085.1 uncultured Ruminococcus sp. | reverse complement strand
GATCCAAATATAACTCGTTTGTTTAATGGACTTGTAGGAATAGTAGAAACTCTTTGTGCTTTATATATTATATTAGGATGATTACAGACGTTATAATAGTTATCAATAGTGATGAACAAAAAGATAAAATAACTGATTCTATCCATAATGATTTATTTTATTCTTTTATAGATGAAAGATTAGATAAGACAAAAGCATATAAATTTAAATATATGTTCGGAACTAAAATAACTCCTTTTGCAGTTGCTTATGATAAAGATAAACCTATTAGAGGATTTTACGGAGAAGCAAAAGAAGATGTTATTGAATCTTTAATTAAATATTTAAATGATGGAAAGTAAAAGAATAGGAAATCTAGAAATTAGAGAAGCTGTTTATATTTGTAGAAATTTACCAGAACATATAAGTTATTATATTGATTATTGGGAACTTAATCCATATTATGGTAAAGAATCCGATTTCATAAAAGATGGTGAATGGTATAGACCTAATAGTGAACATTATTCTTATCATAGAATACATAGAAATTGTTTTAAAAATCCTGAATCCTGTTACGCAATAGGTAGTTTTGATTGGGATTATCACGAAAGTTGTTATGAATTTAGATTTATAGGAGATAGACCTATGAATATAACAGAAGAAGAAAGAAAAATATTTTGGGAACTTATTGATTATGGTTTTAAACAATTAAATCCTTGGTGGTATAGCGACGACGATGAATAAATATACTATAATTGGTGATTTACATTGTAGAGAAGTATGGAAACAGATTGTAGAAAAGGAATCTGATTCTGATAAATTTATATTTCTTGGAGATTATCTCCCTCCAAGAGATTTTGAATATGATGATCCTACAGATGCTGAAGGATTTCTTTACGAAGTATTAGATTTTAAAGATCAGAATTCTGATAAAGTAATACTTCTTAGAGGAAATCACTGCACACAAATGCTTGGATATTATTGGGCAGAATGTTGGCCAAAAGTTCATCCTGGAGTAGCTGCTTATTGTCAAACAAATGATGTTAAGAATTGGTTTCTGAATAATACTCAATGGGTTTATCATATTCCTTATACTAATATTATTTGTTCTCATGCTGGAATAAGTACTGTATTTCTTAAAAATGTTGAGAAATATTTAGTTAGTCATAAAGGTTCACAATATGATGATGGTACAATTGATGGAGAAATAGTTATTGATCTTATAAATACTATAGAACCATGTGAATTATTTGGATTTACTGATGATAATCCATATGATACTAACGGAGAATCTAAATGTCAACCTTGTACTTGGATAAGACCTTATACTTTAATTGATTATAGTCCAGAAGGATTGATTCAAGTAGTTGGTCACACTCCTGTTACTAAAGGTATATTTCATTTAGATAATAAAGAAAATAATTCTAGTATTTGGTGCTGTGATGCTTTAGGATTAGAGAATCCTCAGTATTTAGTAATTGAAAATGGAGAATTTAAAATTTGTAAAATACATGACAATCATACTTGATTAATATGACTAAATTCGAGGAATTATATAATAAATATCTTCAAATTCTAAAAATAGAAGATAAAGATGAACAAAATGATGCTTTAGACGATCTTGATGAAGAAATATATAATTTTATTTGTAAAAAATATCCAGAATTAGAAGATATAGAAGATTATGATTTTATTGAATTTATGGATACTTTTACAACAGAAAGATCATTTATTAGAGGTATAATTCAAACATTCTCTTATGATGATATTATTCGTTGTCTAACTGATATAAATATAAATAATATTATAGAAAAATATATTAATAAAAATATTCAAAATTATGAAAACAATTAAAGTACCCGTTGTAAACAAATCAACTAATGAACTTCCTGCTTATGCAGATAATGGTTTTAACTCTGGATGTGATGCTCGTGCTGATCTTTGGAACATCCAAGAAAAATTCCTTTTTAATTCTGATGTAGTAAGAAAACTTGATAATACGATTGCTTTTATTAAAATAAATCCAGGTGGTCGTGCTCTTATTCCTACAGGACTTCATGTAGCTATTCCTGAAGGTTATGAGATTCAGGTTAGACCTCGTTCTGGGCTTGCTTTGAAGTTTGGAATGTCTCTGACTAATTGTGTTGCCACTATAGACGCGTCATACCGTGGGGATATTGGTATTATTCTTGAAAATAGAGGTACAGAACCATTCGATGTACATCAGGGAGATAAAATCGCTCAACTTGTACTTCAAGAAGTACCTATTATTGAATGGGTTCCAGTTGAATCTCTTGATGAAACAGCTAGAGGTGAAAATGGTTATTGTTCTACTGGAATACAGTAATGAAAACTTATAATTTTATTTATACTATTGACGATATAGAATGTAAATGTAATATAAATGCGAATGATGAAGAATCTGCTTGGAATACTATAAGAGAAATTATTCCAAGTGCAACTAATATTATTTTGATATGAATAAAACACTAAAACAACTATCTAAAGAATATTACGAACTTCTAAATCTTGGTGAGATTATGGAAGACCAATATTCTTTATCAGATTGGATTCTTGAACAATGTCCAAATAAAGATATTAAAGTTATTTCATATCTTTGGGGAGGAACATCTGATAGATTAAATTATATATTAGATGACATGGATGATATTGATATATCTAATTGTAATCTAACAATAAAACAACTTATTAAAGATAATATTACTGATGATGATGAATTATCTTTCGATATTAAAGATATAATAATTGAATAAATGACA
>CAMWHN010000307.1 GCA_947174085.1 uncultured Ruminococcus sp. | reverse complement strand
CAATAATACTATGTGAAAATATTAGCATATCATGATAATCAGAAACTCCCAATAAAACAGCAGTAAATTGCAATAAAATATTTGCACAGGACAGGAAAACCAGAAATTTTACTAGTCTATGATTTAAACTCTGTGTAATAGAACCAATAAAAATTAATACAGGGATAGGCATCAGCATTAAAGCAAGATAATCCAGAATATGTATCGCAGCAGAATTGCCTGTTAATAATATAATTACTTGATTCTGTGAATTTGCCCACATGCTAAGTACCATGGTAACAGCTCCTAATGAAATCGTTTCCAATGGGTGATGCTGAGCTTTTGGGAATGCTAGACTTCCTAAAAATAATGCTGTACCAATTCCAAATGTAATTAAACAAACCAGAAAATTTGGTATATTTTCCTGAAGCGCAGATAAAATATGCATACCAGAATCCTGTAATATCATATTATCAAATCCAGTCCACTCGTTTTCTAATAAAGCAGTACATTTAATATGCAATTGTGTACTTCCGTAAAATGCGGGAATAGGAACAGTATGCAGACAATCACCATAATATTTGCCATAAAATCCAGATAGCTGCGGCTGAAAGTCATAAATTAATTTACTGCCTAAATAAATTGAAAAATTAACATTTCTGCTTGTAAAACATAAACTACGGCTATTCACATCATGACTATCAACAGGTATGCTAATAATTGCCTGTTGATTTTCGTCAAAATGCAAATGCATTAAATCAATTTCTAATCCATTGCTATCATGCCAACCAAATTCTAAACTTGTAATCTGGTCTTGATATAAACTGCCTCTTACTGGCAATTTGGCTAATAATACTAATATCACAGTTAATAGCAATAATATGCCTGTTACAGTGATGATAATTCTATAAATTTTTTGCAAATTTATGCCCTCCCAAAGTAAACAAAGCAATTGCCTATACTGCAATTAAAAATTTAATTTTTTTACCTTCTTCAGAAAACATGTGTTCATGTTCGGTTTCTAAATTTTCTGCAAAATCAGAATGATGTAAATCTCTTGTAAGATATTTAATTTGAAACCCTGTTTGTAATAAACATCCTAAACTTTCTTCAAATAATATATCATCATCTGTTTTAAACCATAATTCGCCTTTTAAAAATTGCTGATACTGTACAAGCTGTCTGATATGGGTAAGACGGCGTTTTTTATGTTTTGGCTTATTCCAAGGATTACAGAAATTAATAAAAATTCTGTTAATATTATCTTGTTCGCCAAAAACAGAAGAAATATTTGTAATATTTAATATCATAATGCGTACTTGTTCGTCTGTGAGCTGTGCAGAAGCCAAAGCTTGTTCAATTTTACGTTTTGCAAGTACAAGCATTTCGTTTTTAATATCAATGGCAATATAATTTACATCTCGCCAGTGCAAAATTGCCTGACTTGCAAAACCGCCTTTTCCACAGCCTAATTCTAAATAAATTGGCTTATTATTTTGAAATATTTTTTGCCAATGATTTTTATAATTCTGCGGTTCTGCAATAAAAAAATTACTTGCTTCCAGTTCTGGTCTAGCCCAAGGTTTACAACGGATTCTCATAGTGAAATTTTATCACCCTTTCTTAGAGATTTTATAAAAATTATGAATCCAATAATTTTATTTCAAAATATCCACCTTGATATTCTTCCACTTTGACACCGGATAATCTAAACATTTGTTCAGAAGCAAGTACACTATCTGAACCGGCATATTTATTATCTAAATAAATTACATGACGAATACCGGACTGAATAATTGCTTTGGCACATTCGTTGCAAGGAAATAAAGTTACATATAAAATACAGTTTTTTAAATTAACAGAACTATTTAAAATTGCATTTAATTCAGCATGACAAACAAACGGATATTTTGTTTTTAAAAACTCTCCATCACGTTCCCAAGGCATACTATCATCATCGCAACCAGTCGGCATGCCATTATAGCCAACAGAAACGATTTTTTTATCTTGATTTACAATGCATGCACCGACTTGTGTATGATTATCTTTGCTACGCTGTGCAGATAATAACGCAATTCCCATGAAATACTCGTCCCAAGTTAAATAATCTTTACGTTTCATTTAGAATCTTCCTCCATGAAATCAGGCACTTCTGGTATATCTTCCAAAATTTTAGAAATATCCGGCACACTATCCGGAATTTCTGGAATATCTGGTACACTATCTGGAATTTCTGGAATATCCGGCACACTATCCGGAATTTCTGGAATATCCGGTACGCTGTCTGAAATTTCTGGAATATCCGGCACACTATCTGAAATTTCTGGAATATCTGGTACACTGTCAGGAGTTTCTGAAATATTTGGTACTTCTGGCAAAGCAGTTGTTTCAGTTATGCCATTTGGAATATTTAAATTCTCCGACACATCTGGAGCTTTCATTTCTTCCGGCATTTCCGGCAAGCCGAGTTCTTGAATGACTTCTTCTGGTAATTCCAGATACATTTCTTCTTCGGTCAATGCACCCTCAATGTTTAATTGCTTTGTCGGAATGCGTTTCAACGGCTCATAAAGAAATTTACTACAAGACGCTGTTTCCTGCATGAGTCCTTGTTTTTCGCAGAGAATCCCTCCGCCATCTTTTGTACGTTTGCCATAACTGCAATAAGCGCACTGTGCAGGCATATTCTTATCAAAATAATATGTTTTTTTCTTGAAAAGATTATCAAACAAGCCCATAAAATCACCTCATAAAATATTAATTTTTAGAATTATCTAATTATAGTATAACAT
>CAMWHN010000306.1 GCA_947174085.1 uncultured Ruminococcus sp. | reverse complement strand
ATTAATGCCTATTGGATATTAGCGAGCTACTAACAGGACACTATATATTGATGGAATTGGAATAATCTATGGTAATATTGATGAGTTTGTAACTATTTTTGGAAATAGTTTTTATGAAGCGTTATATAACATTATTAACTTAAAAACGATTAAAAATTTCATTGTTTAACGGGTTTCTCACAGCCTTATTCTAACATATTTTTTTGTGTCCGTCAAGTGACTGACAGAAAAGAAAGGAGAATGCCACAATTTGATGAAAAATTTTGATGAACAAGATAACTATCAAGTTTGTTATCAAATAGGCGATGAAGAACATAAAAAACTTAAAAAAAAGGCTAAAATAGCCAAAATATTGGGCATTGCTAGTATAATAATACCAGTAGTAAGTATAATTTTTATAAAATTTATGGCTAGTATTCAAATTGATGTGATTAGAATAATATTAAATATTATTTTTAGTACAAATGATTTTAGCTATGGTGATTCTTTAAATTTAGCTGATATAGGAAAATTTGGCATATATTTAAATGCAGTTGTATCTGCTATTAGTTTAGCAATGGCTAGTGCATTAAAAGAAACTTGTATCGGAAAACTGTCATTAAAAGATGAAAATAATGTTGATATTGGTTTGACTTGTTCTATTATTGGATTTGTGCTTACATATGTAATATGTTTCTTATGATATTCTTAGAGTGATTGTTCAAAATTGATTTGTGTAAAATCTTTTGTAATAACACTTGCAATTTGTATTAAAATCTGTTATAATAAAACTACTTGCAAAAAATAAAAAAGTACAAAGGAGAAATTTTTATGAATATTGCAGTTGCCCAATCTGGAGGCCCTACTTGTGCGATTAATGCAAGTCTGGTAGGTGTTTTCAAGCAAGGATTATTAACAAAAGAAATTGATGCAATTTTTGGGTCTATTAATGGCATTGAAGGCATGATTTATGATAAATTACTAAATTTAAAAAGCGTGATTCGTACGAATGAGGACATGGAGCTGTTACGGCAAACACCTTCCACAATGTTAGGTTCATGTCGCTATAAATTGCCAGATTATGACGAAAATCCAGAGATTTATGAAAAAATTCTGCACACACTTGAAATTCATAGAATTGGTGTTTTTATTTATATTGGCGGTAATGATTCTATGGACACAGTTGTTAAATTATCAGCTTATTTGAAACAAATTAATTCTGATGTGCGTATTATCGGCGTGCCTAAGACAATTGATAATGACTTGCCTGTAACAGACCATACACCCGGATTTGGTTCGGCATCTAAATATGTTGTTACAACAGTACAAGAAATTATTCGAGATAGCTGTGTATATAGTCTGCCGTCTGTGACGATTATTGAAATTATGGGTAGACATAGCGGTTGGCTAACAGCATCAACTTGTATGCTTCGAGCAAATGGCGAAGAAGCACCACATTTAATTTATTTGCCGGAAACAAATTTTTCAGCAGAGAAATTTATTGAAGATGTTCACAAAGAAATGGCAAAGCATAAGGCTGTAATAATTGCCGTTTCGGAGGGTGTGAATTTTGAAACAGAAGATTCTGGAATAGAAGATTTTCAATCCGGTGCAGTAGATAATTTTGGACATAAATATTTGTCTGGTATTGGAAAATTTTTAGAGCGTTTGGTTTCAGACAAAATCGGCTGTAAAGTTCGTTCAATAGAATTAAATGTCATGCAAAGATGTTCTTCACATATTTGTTCTAAAACAGATATTGACGAATCAGAACGCATTGGCAGACATGCATTAAGAACAGCTCTCAATGGCGAAACTGGAAAAATGATGTATTTCAGACGAGTAAGTGATATACCTTATGCAGTTACGATTGAAATGACAGACGCTGTCAATGTTGCTAATTTAGAAAAAAAATTTCCGAAAGAATGGATTTCACCTGAGCAGAATCAAGTGACAGATACAGCAATTAATTATTTTCTGCCATTAATTCAAGGTAAAGTTGATATTTACAGAAAAAATGGCTTGCCTGTGCATTTTAAAAGACCGCTGAGGTGATAATATCATGAGTTTAAAAGAAAAAATTCTTGTACAGTTGGGAATTTTTAAGAAAACTCCTGAGGGCTTGCAATATTATATGCAAGATAATGAGGCTTATATTGTAGGATATAAAGGCTCAAAAAAGCAAGTGTTTCGTGAAATACCAGCCTATATAGAAGATTGTCCTGTTGTGTTGCTTGAAAATTTGCAGGAAATGCCTCTTGCGGGCGAAATTAGGATTCCTGATACTGTCCGTGAAATTTATGACCTGTGTTTTGCATTTCAAAAACGGGTGACGAAATTTTTGATTCCAGATAGTGTAGTATCGATTGGTGAACAGGCATTTGAATTTTGTGATATTCTGGAAGAAATTATATTTCCTGATAATTTAAAATTATTGCCTTTGGGTATCTGTTCAGAAAATCCAAAATTAAAAATGATTCACTTGCCTGAAAATTTAGAAGAAATTCCAGATTGTTTTGCTGGAGGGTGTAGCTCTCTTGAAGAAATTGTTATCCCTGAATCCGTGAAAGTAATTGGCGAATTAGCATTTTATGATTGCGAAAATTTAAAAGCTATTAAATTACCGGAAAATTTAAAATTGATTAAAAAATATGCATTTGCGACTTGTCCGGAATTAAAACCAGAAACTATAAATATTCCAGTAAATTGCCAAGTTCACCCAGAAGCTTTTGAGTTTGAGAGTGATAATTGAGGAAATTATATGATTAATTTAAAAAAATTTAAAGAGAATTTTTAT
>CAMWHN010000305.1 GCA_947174085.1 uncultured Ruminococcus sp. | reverse complement strand
TTAAACATCCAAAAGTAAAAGAATTATATAATCTTTTTTATTTATAGGGTAAAAAAGTATATCCAGAAGGATCTATATTAAAATTAGATGCTTTAGGTTTTGCTTTATGGTATGCTGATGATGGAACTACTGTATTAGTACAAATTAATGAAGAAACTCAGTCTGCTAGAAGTAGACGAATTCAAATTTGTACAGATAATTTTACTCCAGACGAACATAAAATAATTAAAAAAGAACTTGAAAGTTTAGGATATGAAATTAAATTACTTGATCGTAAACGAAAAGATCAACTTCGTACTCAATTTAATGGAATAACTGCTCAAAAGTTTATATGTTCATTAGAAGAATCTTTTATGAATTTTCCTAGTTTATTGTATAAATTAGATTTAGGTTATAGAAATAAATCTTTAGATAAAAAACGATATGTTACGGAAGAATATAAAAATTGTTTTCTTAAAATCAGTGCCCACCCTCAATTTAAAGATAGGGTAAAAGAAAAATTATCTGGAATTGAGGATGATATAGTCCAGACTACAAACGAAGAGGATTAATTCCTCTTCGTGCTAACGAAAGCTAGTGTGGTAAGGTGCAGAAGAACCACTTCCTGCTGGTGGTTCCTGTCTATTAGGTAGTATAAACCTCTCTGAATTTGTAATTAATGCATTTCATAATAACTGTTATGTAGATTATGATGCATTAGAGAAAGCTGTAGCTATTTCTATACAAGCATTGAATCAAGTACTACTTGAAGGAATGGATTTACATCCACTTGAAGTTCAAAGAAAGTCTGTTTATAATTGGAGGCAAATAGGACTTGGAACCATGGGCTTAGGGGATATGCTTATTAAACTTGGAATTAAATATGGTAGTTCAGAAAGTAAAAGAACTATAGATCAAGTATTTAAATGTATTGCTACTACTGCTGTAGAAACATCACTTCAGCTTGCTAAGATTGAAGGATGTTATCCTATGTGTAATAAAGAAGCTCTTATTAGATCTTCTTTTATACAAGCATTAAATCTTCCAGGTCACGTTATAGAAGATATCAAAAGATTTGGATTATTTAATTCTCAGCTTCTTACTTGTGCGCCAACGGGATCAACTGCCACCATGCTACAGGTTTCTACTGGGGTAGAACCTAACTTTGCATTCTCTTATAATAGAAGAACAGTATCTCTTAATAATGAAGAAACTACATATAGTGTAGATGCAGATATTCTTGCACAATATAAGAAAGTTTGGGAAAATGTTAATAATAGTGAACTTCCTGATTTCTTTGTAACTGCACAAGAAATTCCTTGGAAAGAAAGAATTGAAGTACAAAGTTATCTACAAACTTGGATAGATGCTTCCATCTCAAGTACCGTCAATCTTCCTGAAGAAACAACTGTAGAAGAAGTATTTGATCTTTATATGTATGCTTGGGAATGTGGACTTAAAGGAGTAACTATCTGGCGAGATAATTGCAATAGACAAGGAATTCTTACTACTAAGAAAGAAGAGAAAACTGAAGAAACAGAGAAAAATCTTCAAGATTGGATTGATTTTAAGAACACAGGGCCTATTCAACTTGAAGTAGATCATTCTCTTCAAAGAGGTGAAGTTATTCCAGCAAGTAATAATTGGCTAGGTCTCAAGCGTACCCTTACTACAGGCTGTGGTAGCTTACATGTAACTGCCTATTTTGACCCAGATAATGGTGAATTAAGAGAATGTTATCTTTCTAAAGGTTCAACTGGTGGTTGTCAGAACTTTATGATTGGATTGAGTAGAATGATTAGTCTTTCTGCTAGAGGCGGAGTTGGAATTGAAGCAATTCTTGATCAACTTAAATCTTGTGGAGTATGTCCTAGTTATGCGGTAAGACAGGCAACTCGCAAAGATTGTTCTGTAGGAAGCTGTTGTCCAGTTGCAGTTGGTAATGCTCTTAGAGAAATGTATGATGAAATGCAGAATATTATTTGTGAATGTAATAAAGATGGAATTGTTGTTAGAGACGCAATAACAAATAAATTTATTACAAGTGGTAATTCTATAGAAGAAGTTGATAAAAAACTAAGTATAATTCCAGTAAAAAATATTAACGCTCCTTCTAATTTAGAAGAATGTCCTAATTGTCATGAAAAAACTTTAATTCATCAGGGTGGCTGCGTAAGTTGTCCAAATTGTTCCTATAGCAGATGTGATTGATTATGAATAACAAACCATTAAATATTGTAGCTAAGTATTTATCTGAGAATAACTACAATTATCTAGAAAAAGAACTATTTATAGTATGGTCTTGTTATATTCTAGGTAATAGAAAATATCTTGTTGGATGTGAAGGTAATAATCTTTATTTTGAAGTCACTTATAACACTCAAAAAGATGAATGGTATTTAGATGTTTATGATAAAATTGATGTTGTAGTAATTAACAATAATTAATATGGCAAAATATAGAAAGAAACCTATTGAAATTGAAGCAATTCAATTTATTGATGATTCTGAAAGAATTTGTGAAATCGCCGAATTTATGGGTGGTGATCTCCGTGTGAACTATGAGGATAAGGATAATCCCTATATTCCTATTGAAACGCCTGAAGGTACTATGAAAGCAAATGTTGGAGATTATATTATAAAAGGTATTAAAGGAGAATTTTATTCTTGTAAACCTGATATATTTGAACAAACTTATGAATTAATTAACAATAATTAATTAAAATTAACGCTTGTATCTGGATATAATTTACTATATTTGGATACAAGCTTTTTATTTTATGAATGAATTTCAATTATCAGAAGAACAAAATAATG
>CAMWHN010000304.1 GCA_947174085.1 uncultured Ruminococcus sp. | reverse complement strand
ATCTATTATTTCTATTTTGCCATCTTGATTAATATCGCCTTTTTGTAATTTATTTTCATTTGCAACAGGTTCAATCAAGAATTTCTGACCATTACCACCCCAAAAATTCCATTGACAGATATTAGCACCATCTTCCAGACTAATTTCATAGACATCTACGCAGGACTTTCCGTCAGAAATAGCAGACATGAGAGAATATGAACCGTCTTTGTTACAATGTATCATAAATTTCTGTGAATCAGCTCCAGTGTAATCAGAAAGTATCATATTTGCGCCATCTTCAATAGAATTATTTTCAACGGTTAATGCTTTATTATCTTCTGTTTGAATTGTATATAAATTATTCTCTAAACGTGTAAAATTCCAGATTTGAGATTTACTTTGTATAATATTTTTATTATCTTCTGCTAGAAAAAGTCCACTGTTTAAATTACGAACGGTATAATTTCCGCTAGGTATGATTGGATATACTGGTGTAATATACCAAAGCTGACACTCACCGCCCCAATATTCCCATTGGTTAATATTACCGCCGTCTTCTGTTGACCAGTCATAAACATCAAGACCGGCTGTATTTTTTGAGCATTTAGAAACAATGCCATAAGCTGTACCATCTTGCACTAATTTCCAAAGTTGATTATCTTGTTTATGATAAGTTTGCAACTCTATATTTAAGCCATTTTGGGCTGAATTTTCTGCAACTGCCAAACATTTCGATTCGTCAGAAAGAGAAACAATTTTGCAATAATTATCATCTACAGAAATAATTCGCCATTCTTGTTGACTACCACCTGTTTTTGTCCATTGCTGAATATTTGTATTATCTAAGGCAAGTACTTTTTGGCTATTTTTATTTGTAATAAAATAAGACACGCCACTTAATAAATCCGTATCACAGAGTTTTATATTATTACCTGTGCCGGTTGCAGAATCTGCATGATATACAAGATTACTATCATAATTTATCAAATCTATATTATCTATAGACGCATCATAAGCAGTAATCTTACTGCCCCAGATACAAGTATTATTTCCAGTTGCAGTAAATGTCATTTTCTGTATCATGTCATTCGATTCATCTGCCTGTACCAAGAAATTGCCTTTATACTCTGTATTATTATATATAATTGTTACATAGGGCGTACCCTCTTGTACAGACCATGTGCCGTTAATATCACCAGTAATAGTTCCGTCAGCATTGATGGAAATATTTTTTGAAGTTTCTACATCTGCACTTGTTTCATTGACAAATTCCTGTTCCAACGTATGAAAAATAAATTCATATTCACCAGTAATCGCTTCTATTGTATGTCCTGTTTCAGAAATAGTTTCACCAGAATATTCATAAGGTGCTGTTACAAGCCAGCCATCTTGATTTAGAAACATTTGGTGTACTCGTATTTCATGAAATCCGTAGGCATCATCAAATTTATTATGATAAATTACATAAAGCTTTCCGTCATCGTCCATTAAAGCCGAATTATGTCCCTGTGCTTTATTAGGTCTGTCATTGCAATTCCACTGATAATTGCTCATAAGTCGTTCTCCAACCGTTCCGATAGTATTCACATCACCAGCCCATGTTGTATAAATTGCGCTATTGCCGTTTTGGTCTACATAAGGTCCATCAGGATTTTCACTCCGGAATACACGCATATTATAGCCACCATTGGAATTAAAATAGCCATAAGATAAAAATAAATAATAATAGCCTTTATTACTGTCTGGAGCTTTCATATATTCAATATAAGGTCCTTCACCTGAGGCATAATAACCACCAGCAACTTTTTTGCCCATATAGGCATCTGAAACATTTGTAACAGTTTCATAATTAATATTATAATCACGTAAGCCAGTATTTTCATCAAGCTCTAGCATGTAAATTCCGCCGAACCATGAACCGTAAATCATCCAAAGATGATTATCTTCATCATAAAATACACATGGGTCAATTGCATTTGTACCATAAGAGGCGTTCCAACGACCGTCAGAATTTAAATAACGGCTTAAATCTGGATTACTGCCTAAAACTTTCTCTACATCTGTATTTTTATAATTATTAGCATTGTCAAGTGGATTGGTTTCAAAACCAGAATATACAATCGTATCTACATAATTATAAGGACCATCAATCTTATCTGCCGTACATAAAACAATAGATGAATGCCAATCATTACCATTTACGCTTAGATACATACACCATTTATTCATGACAGGATTCCAGGTAATATCTGGCGCCCATAAATTACCTGATAAATCATATCCAGCACTTGTATTTGACCAAGCATTTGGTATCACAAGGTCTGTGTAAATATTATCAAAATAAGTTGTATTGGCAGTCCCAGCGGAAGAATTTGCAGTTGTTGTCCAATTGCATAAATCTTCCGAACGTGCCGCCGCAAGATGAGAGCCGATTATATAATAACTTCCATCTTCTAATTTTACAACAGATGGGTCATGTACAGCAACTCGATTATATACAGCATTTGCTATCAATTCGGGAATTACAGTACCAAAAGCAGATGCTGTCATCATTGTAGAAAGCATAACCGCAAAAGCCTTTTTAATAAATTTATTCTTCATGCTAACACTCCTTTTTTATTTTTTTAGTTCTAAACTTGCTTATGTAAATCATTATCTTCCTTTAAAAATCACAATTGGAATTGGTGGACAATTCTGACGATTCACAAAAGGCATTTCTATAACAGTATAGGGTATTCCACTGATCGGGCCCCCCGAGCCAGGGCGGGGGGGGGTATGCCGGGTGGGGGTGGAAAAAAAAAGGGGGGGGGGGGGGGGGGGGGG
>CAMWHN010000303.1 GCA_947174085.1 uncultured Ruminococcus sp. | reverse complement strand
ATAAAAAAGTTGCATCTATTTTGAAAAAAGCTTGTGAAGACGTAACTTTTAAAAAATCCAAAAGAAAAAAGAATTATTTTAAGAAAAAGGAAAATGCAGTATACCTTGTAAAAAACCCTAAACTATCAACTATTGCTCATGAACTTTTTCATAAAGTTGATCATGACAATGAAATTACTCGAAATAGATTGCTTGAGGATTGCATCAATTCCGATTATGAAAATTTAAGAAAAATTGCAGAAAAAGCTGGACTTTCTCTTGAAGATATGTTATACTTAAAGTATCCTGAAGCTTTTGAGGAAAAAGGGAGAATGAAAGAAGAATACAGAGGATTTTCTGATATTATTCATGGAATGACATTACAAAAAGTAAATCTTGGATATGGTCACTATGAGGATGGTTATTGGGAAAAGCCTTTGAAATTGGAAAAGGAAACATTTGCACAATATGGAAGAATTTATTATAAAAATAATCCAAATGTTATGAAACTAGTAAGTGAAATGCTCCCTAAAACTTCAGAACGAATGGCGGTAATAATTAATATGATAATCTAATTTGGAGGATAAGTTTATGTATTATGGTAAGATGACAAAAGAACTCGAAAAATTGTATTTGGAGTATGAGAAAGTTCTGGGACATAGACCTGATGCGTGTGAAGATGCTGAATATGGTGAAGATGAATATGACGAATATATAGAGGACATAAAAAAGGCTCTGAAACTAAAAACTGCACTTCCCAATCTTTATCCGCATGATGATGAATATTAAAAAGCATTGAAACGCTCTTTTCAGGGCGTTTTCATTATGCTGAAATACTGATAAAAAAGACCATATGGTCTTATTTTTATACCCAAAATTAAGAAAATGGAGGTAGATTTGAATGGCAGAAGAAACAAAAAGCACAGAAAATCAGCAGGCTGAAACAAAGCCAGAAAAGACTTACAGCGAAGCGGAATACATTGCTTTACAGAATCAGCTAAATGATGCGAACAAAACAATTCAGTCTTTTAAGGATATGGACATTGAGAGTATCAAGAAATCAGCTGAGGATTGGAAACAAAAAGCGGAACAGGCAGAGAATGACCGCAAGGCATTTGAACACCGCACCAAGCTCCAGCAATACGTCAAAGGACTGCATTTAAAAGATGATATTTATGAGCAACATGTTTTGAATTTGCTGATTGAGAAAAATTTGCAGTTTGAAAATGATAAGCTGATTGGTGGTGATGACGTAGTGCAAGCATTCCGTGAAAGTCATGCGGATGCATTTGCACCAAATCCATTAGAACGTGCCGCCGCACCCACTTCAAGCAATGCACCCGTTGCTATGAGTGGTGTAGAAACTGCATTTTACGAAATGAACCCAAATTTAAAGAAATAATGG
Source organism: uncultured Ruminococcus sp. (assembly GCA_947174085.1). Classification (GTDB taxonomy): domain Bacteria; phylum Bacillota; class Clostridia; order Oscillospirales; family Ruminococcaceae; genus UBA3855. The sequence goes on along the minus strand of CAMWHN010000303.1, from coordinate 1,425 downwards.
AGGCAGATAATTATGGTACATATTGCACAAGAAAGATATTCCTCTTTGGTGGATGAAAAGCTTAGAGCAACGCTTGTCACCAAAGATAATTTGATTTTTAATAATCGTCATGAGGGCGACCCAAAAGCCGGAAAAGTAAAAGTTCCAGTACGTGATACAGAAGTAGAGGTCAAGAAATATAACAAACAAACAGGAGCTGCTATTTCTTCTGGTTCTACGAATTATTTTGATATTAATATTGACAATGATGAAGCCGTGAATGAATTAATTGACGGCTTTGATGCGGCAAGTGTTCCAGACGGAATCACGGCTGAACGTCTGGACAGTGCAGGCTATTCCCTTGCGTTGTCTATTGATACTAAGTCAATTCGAGCTTTAGAACAAACAGACGGAATCACAGTAGCAACAACAAAAACAGCTGTGACGGAAAATACTGCATACAAGGCAGTGCTTGCCGCAAAACGTACGCAGAGCCGTTTAGGTGTGCCGAATGACGGCAAACGTTGGTTAATTGCCTCTCCTGAATTTATGGAAGTTTTGCTGACAGATGACAGATTCATTAAGCAGGGCGATTTGTCACAAGAATTGGTTCAAAGTGGTGTTGTTGGCAGAATTGCAGGCTATAACGTATTTGAATCCAATAACACCATGTTTGAAGATACAACAGTTGTAACAGACAAGAAAACAACAACAGAATTTATTTGCGGTCATCCGAACTGGTGTCACAGAGTGCAGGAATGGTCTGTGCCTGTTGGCATTAAAAATTTGACAAATGACTATATTGGTGCTTCTGCTGTGCAAGGCAGAAAAATCTATGGTATTGGTATTTCTAAGCCACAAACTGTTTATGTCAAAAGGATAGAATCTTAATGGCATATGCAGATTTCCTCTATTATCAAGATTTTTTCATTGGCACAGTGATAACAGATTCAAGCATGTTTCGACAGCTGTCGGAACGTGCTTCTGATTATCTGGACATGATAACATTTGGCAGACTTCGTGAAAAATTTCCTGATAAGTATGAAATACAAGTCAAAAAATGTTGTTGTGCGATTGCTGAGGCAATTTATCTATTTTTGCAAGATTATCTAAATTCAGACGGTGCAGGAAAGCCCAAAACGCAAGAAACAATTGGAGCTTACAGCGTTAGTTATGCAAATATTTCTGATACCATTTCAGCGTTATTAAATGGCAATTCTTCAGGATTACAAGACTATTTATATAGCATTGCTATGCGATATTTAGGCAGAACAGGATTGCTTTACAGAGGGGGTGATTAAATGTTTACCAACCAAATCGGCTGTACGGTTTATGAAAAAACTATCGGTGAAAACCGCATGGAAAAATATAACAAACATTTTATTCCGACGATTTATAGTCAACAAACTTGAAAAGCAAAAGAGATAGCACTATCCAGGGAATCAA
>CAMWHN010000302.1 GCA_947174085.1 uncultured Ruminococcus sp. | reverse complement strand
GCTTTTCTTCTGTGTAAGAAAATGCAATATGATTAATTTCTAAATCACCATAACAAGAATCTAATTTTTCACAATTAGAATCATCTGGTTCAGATGACATGTCAAGTATTTCAAATACTCTCTGTGCGCAGGAAATTGCATTTTGTAATTCCGCAAACACACCGGAAATTTCATTAAAGGGCTTTGTATATTGATTTGCATAAGATAAAAAAGTTGCTAATTTTCCGACAGTCATAGCACCAATCCAAGACAATGCACCAACTGCCCCCAATGCGCCAACTGTGCCGACTACGGCATAAATTAAATTATTTACAAATCTAGTTGCTGGATTACTAATAGACGCAAAAAAAGTCGCTTTTAAGCCTGCGTCACCTAATTCTTGATTAATCGCAGAAAATCTTTGTTCTGCACGGTCTTCATAAGCAAAAGCTTTCACAAGCTTTTGATTGCCAACAAGTTCTTCTGTTAATGCACCGATATTGCCACGCAATGCAGATTGTTTCTGAAATGCATCATGTGATAATTTTGTAATTTTCGTAGCAACTAACAAAGAAATAGGTGTCATGATAACAACAATAAAAGCAATTTTAACATTAATTTTCAGCATTAAAATCAATACACCGAGAATCGTCACAACACCTGTGAATAACTGTGCAAAACCCTGTAACAAGCCGTCAGATAAAATTTCAATATCAGAAATGACTCTTGCAATCATGTCACCTCTTTGATTGCCGTCAATATAAGCAATTGGCAATTGTTCTAATTTTGCTGTTAATTCAGAACGCAAATCTTTGACTGTTCCAAACGCAAGCTTATTAATAAACAGCCCTTGTAACCATTGAAATATGCCACTAATAAGAACAGTCACGGCTAAAACAATTGCAATTTTTATCAGTCCTGCAAAATCAACATGATTTTCTGCAACAGCAAAATCAATCGCTTTTCCAATTAAAAGCGGTGCAACCAAAGACAATGAAATTCCTATCAATGTACAAATAATTGTTAAAATAAAATATACCAGATAAGGCTTGCAATATTTTAAAATTCTAAAAATAATATTCATGAATAGCCGATAGCCTCCTTACTGCATTTGTGAATGATAAATTTCCTGATATACTTCACAAGTGTTTAATAATTCTTCATGTGTGCCTTTGCCAACGCATTTACCATCATCTAATACTAAAATTAAATCTGCATACATGAGTGAAGTCGCACGTTGTGAAATAATTACTTTTGTCATGCCCTGACATTGTTCTTTTAAAGCTGTTCTTAATTTTGCATCTGTTGCATAGTCTAACGCACTCATACTGTCATCTAAGATTAAAATTTCCGGCATTTTGGCTAACGCTCTCGCAATGGTTAATCTTTGTTTCTGACCGCCGGAAAGATTTCTGCCCCCTTGCACAAGATGGGTATCTAAACCATATTGTAACTGGTTTACAAATTCAGAAGCCTGTGCAATTTCTAACGCTTTTTGCATTTCTGATTCTGAAAGATTTTCATCAGACCATTTTAAATTTTCCTGAATCGTCCCAGTAAATAATACTGCTTTTTGTGGCACTAAGCCGATTTTTTTATTTAATGCTTTTATGTTATAATTTTTGATATTTTTTTCAAATACTTGCACTTCGCCATTTGTTACATCATAGCCCCTGTAAATTAAACTTGCAAGAGTCGATTTTCCTGAACCTGTACCGCCAATAATACCCAAAGTTTGCCCTTTTTTTATTTCAAAATTAATATTTTCCAGTGTATTATCTCCTGCACCGGCATAAGAAAAATTAACATTCTCAAATTTAATTGCAACTTGTGAATTTGCACTATCGGGCAATTCAGAACCATCTTGCATAGTAGACACTGTTTCTAATACCTGTGCGACACGAATCGAAGAAGCTTGTGCCTTAGTTAATATTACAACTAAATTTGCAAATGCAATCATAGCCAGTAAAATCTGTGTCATGTAATTCGTAAATGTAATTAATTCGCCTTGTGATAATCTGCCTGTGTCAACATGGATACCGCCAAACCATAACACAGCAACAATACCTAAATTAATTACTATAAAAGTCAAAGGATTTAATATAGCAGAAATTTTACCAACAGCTAACATGCTTTTTTCTAAATCTGCACATTCATCAGCAAAAGCTTTTACTTCTTGTTTTTGACGGGAAAACGCTCTAATCACACGCACACCATCAAGATTTTCGCCAGTATGCCTTGCAATATTATCTAATTTTTTTTGATTTGTTGTATATAACGGAATCGTTTTGCTCATAACAAAATATAACAAAAATGCTACAATCGGGGCAATTGCAAGAAAAATTAAAGATAACTGCGCATCTATGATAAATACCATAACAATTGCACCAATAATTAAAAACGGCGCTCTGGAAGCAAGTCTAATAAACATATTGACACCAGATTGTGAAGCCGTTACATCATTTGTAATTCTATTAATTAGCGTAGAAGTTCCGAGTTTATCTAATTCCGTACAGGATAAGTGATTAATATGCTGAAATAATGCTTTTCGCAAATCCGTTCCATAATGAAATGCACATCTTGCCGCCAGATACTGACATGTGATAGCAAAGCACATGCCACAAATACTTAATAATACAATTAATGCACACATTTTGCCGATATAGCCAGTATCATTTTTGCTAATCCCATTATCAACAATTTTCGCCATGACAATCGGCACAAGTAATTCAAAAATCGCCTCTAGTAATTTCAACAGAGGACCTAGAATTAATTCTAGCTTATAAGGCTTTAAAAACCGAAATAATTTTTGCATGAAAAAATTTTCCTCCCTAAATA
>CAMWHN010000301.1 GCA_947174085.1 uncultured Ruminococcus sp. | reverse complement strand
CAGACCCCTGTTAAAATGCTTTTAAATCAATTTCAGAGCTATATTAAAATAACAACAATCCTATCGAACATCTGAACAAAAAAAATTTTAATATAACATTATAACATGAAATTATAATTCTGTCAAGTATCCCTGTTGCATCTGAAAACATTTTCCAGTTTTTTGAAGCTTCAAAGAGGACGCATGACAGAGTGTAATAAATACTTGCATATCGGAAACGGCATTATAAATTAATTTCTGCCGATTTTCGTCCAGTTCTCCCATGACGTCATCTAACAAAACGACTGGGGAACGTTGTAATTTTTGCTGATACAAATGCGCCTGTGCCAATTTCAGAACTAGAGAAGCCGTTTTTTTCTGACCTTGCGAGCCGAATAAATGCACAGGTTTATCATTGATGGTAATTATTAATTCATCACGGTGAATGCCTTTCAGTGTGTAGCCTAATCTGAAATCATTTTCCAGATGCTCTGACAAGATTTTTTTATATTCGTTTTCCAAAACCGTGGTAGAAGTTTTTAACAGGCTAGTATTTGTATAAATAGCATTTCGGTAAGAAATACGCAATTTTTCCTGACCGCCTGTGATAAGTCCATATAAATTTTCACAAAGGGGAGAGAGATTTTTAATATATTCTGCCCGCATACGAGAGATAAAAACACCAACTTGTGCAAGCTGTGAATCCCAAAGCAGAATATCATGTTTATGAATTTTATTTTTAATTGCCTGTTGAATACCAGCGTTTCTTTGTTCCAGAAGATGAGACGCTTTGCTGACATAGCGCATACTGTCTGGGTGCAATTGGCAAGCGCATAAGTCCATAAAAGCACGTCTTTTTTCTGGAGAACCGTCCACAAGTTCCATATCCGCCGGCGAGAATGCCACACAATGAAACGCTTCAAACAGATTTGCAGGCTTATTTGTACAAACGCCATTGATAGAAATTTGTTTTAATTTTTGCTGACGGCGTTCCAAGCTATATTTAATTTGCTGTTCACGTCTGCCGTCATGAAATTTCATACTACACTGGAAAAAATCAGCAGAAAAACCCAAATAATGCCGTTCTTGTACACCGTGAAAATTTTTACAGCCTGTCATGAGCCAGATTGCATCTAGCAAATTAGTTTTTCCCTGTGCGTTATTTCCAGTAATTAAATTCAAATTTTTATCTGGCTGAAAATGCACATGCTGTAAATTCCGGAAACCGTCAGCGGAAAATTCAGTAATATGCATATCAAGCTGATTCTGATGTTTCAGATTCTATGCGGATTGTATATTTATCAACAGAAATAATATCACCAGAGCGAATTTTTTTGCCTCTCATAGTGCAAACTTCGCCATTGACTTTTACTTGTCCTTGCTGGACAAGTTCTTTTGCAAATCCGCCTGTGTCGCAAAGTCCTGCAAATTTCAGCAAAGAGTCTAGCTTAATAAATTCTGTGTGAATGCGAACAATTTCTTGTTTTGCCATAGTAATCCTCCTTGGATTTTGAATTTTCACAAGTTTTTCAACACCTGTGAAAAACTCTGTTGAAAACTAAAATTTTAATTTTTTAGCTGTGTTGGCATAATTAAATAAATAAAGCTCTCATCATCAACGGGTGTAATTTTAATTACTTTGTTACTGCCACTCATCTGGAAGCGAATTTTATCGCAACGGCAAGATTTTAATGCATCTAGTAAAAATTTATTGCTAAAGCCTATTGTTAAATTTTCGCCGAAATTTTCTGCTGGAATACGGTCACGAACACTGCCGATAGGTGTTTCACAAGAAATTTCTATAAAATCTTCTGCGAAAACACAGCGCATAGCAGATTTATTTTTTTCGCTGATTAACAGAGAACAACGTTCTGCACAGGCGATAATATCACGCTTATTCAGAACAACAGTTGTTTTACTATCGACAGGAATACTTGTTCGGAAATTATGGAACTTGCCTTCCAGTAATCTTGCGAATAATTCAAAACCGTTTACACAAAAAACAATATGTCTGCCATTGGTGAAAAACTCACAAGTTGCATCTGCATCGTCTTTCAGTAGGCTAATTAATTCTTCTAGGGCTTTTTTAGGCACAACAAAATGGAAATCTTCCATATTTTGAAGCGATTCTTGACGGAGTGCAAGTCGGTATCTATCCATAGCGACAATGAAAAATACACCGTCTTTGGCTTCAAACAATTCGCCTGTTAGAATTGGCTGGTCTTCTTTGGCAGAAGCAGCAAAACTAGATTCTTGAATCATTGTTTTCAGAACTTGTTGTGGAACAGAAATTTTAGCTGTACTCTCTACGACAGGAAGTTCCGGAAAATCATCTGCACTAATAGCAGAAAGTCTGTAACGAGTATTGCCACTAGACAGCATGGCATTGAAATCTTTGTCAAGCTCGAAAGTAATTTCTTCATTAGGCATTCTTCTTGTCATTTCTCCGAACAGTCTGGCATTGAGAATAAAAACAGATTCTGTATCACAAGTTGCAGGAATACTTGTTTTGATTCCGATTTCAAGATTATATCCTGTGAGAGTAATTTTATTTTCTTGTGTATGAATACAAATGCCTTCCAGAACTGGAAGTGTTGATTTAACAGAGACAGCTTTTGAAACATGTGTGATAGCATTGCACATGTCATTCTTGTTGCAAGTAAATTGCATTGGGAATCAACTCCTTGATTTCAGATTTTTATTTTTATCTGTTTGCAGTTTTTGATTTTTTATTTCTAGTTATTTTTTTTTTTTTTTCAGTTTTGGAATTTTTTTTTCCAAATTAAAAAAAAAAAAGTGCGGGGTAAATTTAAGTTTTTTAAAAAATTTACAGGTGTGTGTTTTACAAATCTCCGAGCCCCCGAGAAA
>CAMWHN010000300.1 GCA_947174085.1 uncultured Ruminococcus sp. | reverse complement strand
ATTAGTACATTCATGAGAAAAGAATTAAAATATATGCTTTCTATGAGCCAGTATGAAGCATTGCTGACAGAAATTCATAAATATATGAATCCAGATAAATTCTGTGTTGGCGGTAAAGATTATGGAATTTATAATTTATATTATGACACACCAGATGATTATTTAATTAGGACTTCACTGGAAAAGCCATATTATAAAGAAAAAATCAGATTAAGAAGTTATTACTCTCCTGCAAATCCAGATAGCAAAGTATTTCTGGAAATCAAGAAAAAAGTCGGTGGCATTGTCACAAAAAGACGTGTGACACTCACACTTGCAGAATCAGATGCTTATATGCTTCATAGAAAAAAGCCGGTTGATTTAAGTAAATATTTGCAAAAGCAAATTTTCAGTGAATTAGATGTTTTCATGAATAATTATCATGGGATTCAGCCAAAGCAATATATTAGCTATCAAAGAAGTGCATTTTTTGGTAAAGATGACCCTGATTTTAGATTGACATTTGACAGGCAGATTACAGAACGGCGTTATGATTTATCGCTTAGTTTGCCGAGCTATGGCGCACAGATTATTGCGCCTAACCAAAGATTAATGGAAGTCAAAATTGCAGGTGCTATGCCAATGTGGCTTGCACAAGCAATGTCTGATTTACAAATTTATAAAATTAGCTTTTCTAAATATGGCACAGCTTATAAAAGATTTATTAAAAATCAGCTTTATGAACAGAGACGAACGCCAATTGTTAGAAGCTCTAAAATTATACAAACAAAAAATTTATCTAAAATATATCAAAAAGGAAGTGTTTAATTATGTTTCAGTCTATTATTGCACATAATGCCGTCACAGGTGTAACAGAATTAGAATTAGGAACGTTTTTGGGGTGTTTAATTGCCTCACTTGTGATTGGTTTTGGAATTAGTATTGTTTACATGCTGACACACAAAAAAGAGGGCTATGCCCAAAGTTATGCATTGACGTTAATTATGCTGCCGCCGATTGTCTGTGTGTTGTTACTCTTAATTGATACTGTAGAGGGCGGACTTGCCTTAGCCGGTGTATTCACACTGACAAGATTTAGAAGCATTGCCGCAGACCCTAAAGACGTTTGTTATGTGTTCATGGCAATGGCATGTGGTGTTATTTTTGGCAAAGGTTATATTGCATTAGGCATTGTTTTCTTTGTACTAATTGCGGTTATCATGTATGCTTTGAATTTATTTAATTATGCTGCTCCTAAATCAAATGACATGACGTTAAAAATTTCCGTTCCGGAAAATTTAAATTATGAACATTTATTTGATGCTGTATTAGATAAATATACAAGTAACTGGAGACTACGCAGAGTGAAAACAACAAATTTCGGTTCTATGTTTGATTGTATTTACAGCATTCAGCTTCCGCATAACGTTGACCAGAAAAAATTTTTAGACGAGTTAAGAACACTGAACGGCAATATGACAATTACATTGACGTTATTCAGATATGAAGACAGACTTTATGAAATTAATAAATAATATAGTAGAGCAATTTGACATTCAAGCAAGCATATGATAAAATAGAGATATGAGTTATATAGTATTTCTACTTAAAATAAGGAAAATAAAGCTGAAATTGCATCATCAAGGGAATCAAACTCTCGGATATGCAATTTCAGCCATTGCTTTCATTTAGACCAAAAATGTTCAATGAAATTCAGTTCAGGAGAATACGGCGGAAGGAAAATCAGTTTTCTATGATGTTCCTTTGCTATTTCAAACAGCTTGCCTTTCTTGTGAAAAGAAGCATTATCCATCACAATGACTGTATCTTCAGGAAGGCATGACAAAAGCCACTGTTCAAACAGTGGTGCGTCAGTTGTTTCATTATATTGCATCGGGGCAAGTATTTCATTTCCCAGTTTTGCAGCAACAATATTGGTAGGCTGAAATTTTCTTCCCATCATTTTTCCATCTACTTTTTCGCCTCTGGGAGCATAGGCATGTTCACGGTACAGATATCCGTCTATTCCAGATTCATCCACATAAGCAATCTTTTCTTTACGAATATCTTTCATCTTTTCCAGATATTCTGCTACTTTTTCCGGAGATTGTTCTTTGTACCGTACCGTCTTTTTTTCGTGTGATTCTGCAGCGTTTTAATGCTTTACTGATTGCAGCATCCGAACGCTTCTGCCATTTCCTGTTTTGTATCATCCAGATGTTCCTTTCCATATGCTTTCAGCTTTTCCGGGTCTATCTTTTTAAATCCTCTGTTCAGAGGTTTGTTTGATAAATCACCTGTTTCCTGATATTGTTTGACCCAGCTGTTTACTGCACGCATGCTCACTCCGAATACTTCACTTGTTTCCCTGAGAGTATGTTCCTGTAATCGATATGCTACTGCTGCCTCTCTTAAATCCTTACTTTTACTCATGAGTTTATTCTACCATATTTTTCAGGTTTTTTCAAGTAGGGTTACTATATGTTTCTGCAGCCAATATGCTACTGCTGCTTCTCTCAAATCCCTACTTTTACTCATGTTTTTATTCTATCGTATTTTCTAATTTTTTTCAAGTGGGATTACTATATTTTCTAATTCACTGAATTATCTTTTAAAAAAGTCAAATCATAAACTTATAAAATATTTCATAAAAAATATTGGTATTATAAATAAAAAAATAATAAAATTATTTTTTTATTTGTTTAATTAAACGAAGTTTCAAAAAAACTATTGACTAAGGAAGTGATTTATGCTATACTGAATAAGTACTCAGCAAGAGAACATAAAAGATGAATATCGCGGGATGGAGCAGCTAGGTAGCTCGTCGGGCTCATAACCCGAAGGTCGTTGGTTCAAATCCAGCTCCCGCA
>CAMWHN010000299.1 GCA_947174085.1 uncultured Ruminococcus sp. | reverse complement strand
AAAATATTAGATTTTGAACAGGAAGAATAATTTGCACATGAAAATGCAATAAAAAAAGGAGGATATTATGCAAGATTCAAAATATATTGCTATTTACAAGGATATTTGTGAATTATTTCATCTCACAGAACCAAATCCACTGCCTGAAAAACAAATTAAGGAAATTCAAGAATATTTTGGTTCAATTCCAAAAGCATTATTAGAATATTATAAGCTTTGTGGTGGGTGTAGGGATATGAATGCCTCACAGGATTTTTTATTAACTCCAGATGGAAGATATGGGCATTATCGAATGAAAACTTTTGAAAATAAAAATTATTGTACATTTTATGTTGAAAATCAGTGTGTTTCTAGTTGGGCAATCAAAAAAGAAGATTTAACTGAAGAAAATCCATCTGTTTATGAGACACTTGATGATAAAAATTGGTATAAACTATGTAATTCTGTGTCAGAATTTTTAATTTCACAAGCTTATATGCAAAGGACGTTTTCTTTTGCATATTCTACCGAAGAATTTTTTGATTTGACACAAGAACAAGTGCAAATATTAGCTGAAAATTTTTCTCATGTAAATGCAGATTCTGATTTGTATACAGGTGTACAATTTTTTCAACCTTACAAAGATACTTTGATTATGATACTCAAAGATAATGAAGAATTTTTTACAGGTTTATGTGCCTCAGAGAATGAACAGCATTTTGAAACAGTAATGAATCAAATTGATAAAATATTAGATTTTGAACAGTAAGAATCATTCGCACATGAAAATTACATGATAAATTCATAAATTTTACACAAAAGCTTTTTGGTATTACCATGTAGATGTACTAAAATAATAGAAAAATTAATTCTAAAAAGGGAGCTATTATTTTATGAAATATAGGAAAATTCTTGCTGTGTTAATGGCTTTATCATGTGTATCTATGGTTGGGTGTAATGATACAAATTCTGATAACATGACTGATTCTAGTAGTACAGCAATCACTGAAAATGCTGATACAGAAACAAGTGATTTGGAAGCAGAAGTAGAATCTTTGCTTAACACAAGTGCTTATGCAGAAAAGCTATCTGAAAAAAATGTAATGGAAATTAATATTATATCTGATGAGTGGGATTATCTCATGAAAAATGCAATTTCTAAACCATGGGTTTCCTGTGATATTGAGATAGATGGCGAACTTTTTGAAAATGTGGGCATTAAAACAAAGGGGAATACTTCTCTGTCACAAATTGCACAAACGGATACAGAACGTTATAGCTTAAAAATTAAATTTGATAAATACGTTGACGGACAAAGTTATTATGGGCTGGATAAACTTGCTTTGAACAATATTTATTCTGATAATACCTATTTGAAAGAATATATTTCTTATGATTTATTTCGATTCATGGAAGTGCCAAGTTCTTTGTGTAAATTTACAAAAATCACTGTAAATGGCGAATATTATGGCTTTTATATTGCCATTGAAGATCCAGATGATAGTTTTATTGAGCGAAATTATGGTGAAGATAACAGTATAAAAGCTTATAAGCCTGAAGCTATGGAAATGAATGGCAAAGATGGGATAGGTGATATGCCTAAAGGTGATATGTTTTCTTCTATGCTAACAATGATGGATAAAAATGGCAATGAAGTTAATATTTCAGAAATTATCGAAGATATAACAAAAATTACAAGTTTTACACTTTCAGACGGAACAGAAATTACTTTAGATAAATCTAATATGCATGAGCTGACACAAATTGATTTCACGAAAGTTATTTCTGTTACAGATTCTGATGGGAATAGTGTTGACCTTTCGGAATATACAATTACATTTCATTCGTTTGATAATGAAGAATTTTCTAAAATGCCTGATAGAAGAATTTTTTCTCCAAATGGTGGTATGCCTGAAATACCTGATAACAAGAATTTTTCTCCAGATGGCAATATACCTGACATGCCTAATGATATAGATTTTTCTCAAAATGGCAATATGCCCAATATACCTCAAATGCCTGATGATGAAGATATTTCTAAATTCGGTGGCATGGACGGCGGTAGAAATGGTGTAAATTTAGTTTATTCCGATGATGAAATCAGCAGTTATAGCAATATTTTTGATAATAATATTACTCAGATTGATGATACAGACAAAACTCGCTTAATTGCTTCTTTAAAGGGTATCAGCGAAAGTGAAAATCTGGAAAATTATATTAACATTGATGAAATTTTACGCTATACAGCATGCAATGTATTTTTAACAAATCTTGATAGCTATTTTGGAACACTTTGTCATAATTATATTTTGATGGAAGATAATGGCGTATTGTCTATGATTCCATGGGATTATAACCTTGCTTTTGGTACGAATCAGTGTAAAAATTCTTCTGAAGCTGTGAATTATGCAATTGATACTGTTTTTTCAGGCGTAACAGCAGAGGAAAGACCAATTATTAGCAAGTTGCTTGAAAATGAAGAATATTTTCAGAAATATCATGAATATTTGCAAAAAATCTGTACGGAATATGTGCAGTCTGGTTTGTTTGAACAGAAGATTGATGAAATGACAAATATTATTGATAACTATGTGAAACAAGATACAACAGCTTTTTGCACTTATGAAGAATATCAAAAGGGTGTTACGGCATTGAAATTATTTGGAAAACTTCGTGCAGAAAGTATTTTAGGACAACTTGACAGTTCTATTCCCTCTACTACAGAAGAACAGAATCATAGCACAGCATTAATAGATACATCTGGTTTAAGTTTAGAAGCTTTAGGTGGCATGAACCAAGGTGATAAAGATATGGGCGGTGATATGGGTATGCCAAATGGTGATATGCCAAATGGTGGCATGCCAAATGGTGATATGCCGAATG
>CAMWHN010000298.1 GCA_947174085.1 uncultured Ruminococcus sp. | reverse complement strand
ATATATATACTATCCTATTCTTTTTTATTTGTAAAGACTTTTTGGTTAAGTTTGTACAATTACCTAAAATAAATCAAATGATATTGTTAAAAATAGACTAATTATTCCCACATAAGCAAAAGCAATGGAAAACAAAAAAGCTTTCAACGGAAATTATAACACAGGGCTAAAAGGAAAATGTTTAGCAATTGGTGGCGGAACTTATGTCCATCATATTGAGGGGGGCGTTGCCTTTGGTGCGACTTTTCCAGAAACAGATGTGCATATGCACGGAGCTGACGAATTTATTAAATTAAAACATTTCATGTTAGATGCCGAAATGATGGCACTTGCTATCACAGAACTTTGCGGAAAATAAATTTTTTCTTGTATTAGTAACATGTGAATTATCTATTGTTACAGCATCTATGTCAAAGCACATAGTAAAATCCCCCGCCTTTTTAGGCGGGGGAGACTATTAATTTTTATCAGAATTACTCAAAATTTTAATGCCACCCGTAGACTGTACAGTTTGCATATATAGTTTATTGCTTTCTTCATAAGCTTTATCCAGTTTATCTTGAATTGCATTTTTCTCAGCAAGGGCAGATTCATAATCTGCTTTAACATGTGCAATCTGTCTTTCAAGAGACTGAATAGACGCATCTGCATCTTTTTGAGCCATATGTTTTTTATAGCCATGTTCTTTATTTACTTCTTTTTCTTTTGCTTCCGCAGCTTCTTGTCCTGCTTTTTCCAAAAGTGTTGGAATTTCTTCAATTTTTGCAGTCAGTTCTGCTACATGCTCAGCCTTTGCATCAATTTCAGCCTGTAAAGCAGCCGTTTCTTTTTTAACTGCCTGAATGGCTTCTTCACGGCGAGCCGTTTCATCAGACCATTTGTCATCTTCTTCTAAATATTTTCTAGTAATCTCATAAGTATATTTTTCTTCTTCAATTGCTCTTTCTTCGGCAATTTTTTTCTTATCTGCTTCAATCAATTCTTCGGCATTTTTAAGAGAATCTTCTGCCTGTTCAATTTTTTGGCTATTATTTTCTTCTGTTTTTGCCGTAAGTTCATCAAGAACTAATTTTTGATTTTCTTCTTTCTGCACATGATTTTCTTCTTGTTCTGCACGTTGATTTTTGAATTGATTAATCATATCAGCAAATTTTTTCAATTCTGCTTCCACTGCACAAAGATTCTGATATTCTTTTTCTTTCATGTCTTTGGCTGTATCAAGTGCCTTAATTTCCTCAATAATTTCTTGATTTAAGTAATTCAAATCGTTCTCCTCCTTAACTTCTTTTTGTTGCTTATTTTCATTTATAAGCTCATTTACTTTCAAGATTGTAGAAACAACTGTATCAAGTGAATATTCTTTTTTTTCTTTTTTATCTTTATCAGCAGTATCAGCAACTGGCTGTTCCTTTTTTGGAGCAGGAGCAGGAGTAGCAAGTATTTTCTGCAAACTCTGAATTTCAGCCCAAATATCCGCCTTAGTATTTTTAGAATTTACACTCTTAACAGAAGACAATGATTTTTTTTGTGCTTTTACTTGTTCCACAAGTTTCTTGTATTCTGCTAAAAGCTCTTGCTTAGTATTTTTTTCGCTTATCAATTTAAAATCCTCCTTTCAGCAAGGAAATATATTACTTTTTCCCTGTGGTGTTATAGGCATGATTATCTGCATTTAGGATATTAATGCCACCAATTGACTTAACTGTATCACTTGTAAGCTGACGGCTTTCCGCATTGCATTTATCAAGTTTATCAGAAAGTTCATCTTTTTCATCAAGTAAAGTATTATATTTCTGCTCCATCCTGTCAAGTTCAGCCTGCAATTCATTAATTTTATTTTGATTATCTTTTTCTTCAAGCATTTTATGATAACCATAATCTTTGTTGAGTTCTTTTTCTTTGGCAGTAGCACTTTCTTGTTTTGTCTTTTCGATTAATACAGGAATATTTTCTACTTTGGCTTCCATGTCAGAAATTTCTTTTATTTTATCAAGACATTTCTGTTTTGCTTCCTGTGCTTCATTTTCTTTTTCTTTCAAAGCCAATTCTCTTTCTGCAATCATTTTTTCACGTTCTTCTCTAGCCTGTTTTCTGGCACGTTTCAAATCATATGTATATTGCTCTTTTTCACGGGTTGCAGATTGCTGATATTCTTTTTCAAGTTCTTTTTTCTTCTGTTGAATTTCAGAAACTTTCAGATTAGTATCTTCTTGACTCTGGGCAAGTTTATCTTGTGTATCTTTTTTAGTTTCTTCTAGTTTTTCTTGAAAAGCATTATTTTCTTCTATCAGCTCTTCACGGAATTTTTCAGAAAGCACAGCATAAGCCTTTTGAATTGCTTGGAGACTATTTTCATCAGCCTCAATGCTGTAAAATTTTTTAATATCCTGTTTTTTCTCCTCAATTTTTTTCATGACTTCAAAATACTTGTCTGTTGTTTCAGCATTCAAAATCCCACGGTCAACAACTTTTTTTGCAAGTTCCAATGTTCTTGCAGTCTGTTCTTTTTGAATAATTCTTTCTGGTGTTTCAAGCATTTTCATTTTTGCTTGAATGCTTTCCATCTGAGTTTGATAAGTTTCAGAAAGATAAGCAATGGCATCTTTGTTTTTGTCTAAAATCATAACAAAATACTCCTTTTTTATTTTAATTTAAATTTATTTCAATCACTTGCAGGAATCAAGTAATTATTTACTAGTTATCTTCATTGCTATTATTATAGCATATTACTTGTTCAAAATTTATATAACTAGAAAGAATTTCTAAAATTTTATCTTATTTGTGCAAACTGCATATATTTTAAAATATTTTTTAGTTATAATATCCTGATGATTTAAAAATAGCTATGAAATTTTATATTATATTTA
>CAMWHN010000297.1 GCA_947174085.1 uncultured Ruminococcus sp. | reverse complement strand
ATTAAAGTTTCAATGTAAGAAAATGCTTAATTTCAGACAGTATATATGTAGAAGGAGAAATTTTTATTAGATATTTATGGAAGAATTTTGTGAATACAGATTTGAAAGAACAGTTCATTCAGGAGATAAACAGAGCATTAGATGAAAAATTAAAAAAGTTCGCTAAGAAAAGAAATTACGACAAGATAAAGAACTCACACGAGTGTATACTGACAAATGAAACATCTCCTACTAGGGAGCATATGATGCACTTGCTGATATCTTTGATTGTTTTAAATGGATTTGATTCTATTATACCATATCTGTTTCATATTTTTATACATTTAATTGTCAAAAAAAGTCATAATAGTAGTGTTCCAAAAGTAGGTAATTGTATATTATTTAGTATTTACTTTTATCTTGTTTCTGGGATGCTTGATAGAAAGGATTTCTTTTTGCTTTGCCATAGCAACATGAGTGTAAATCTGTGTGGTTGTGATGGAACTGTGTCCCAATAGTTTCTGTATGTAACGAATATCAACGTCTTCGTCGAGAAGTAAGGTCGCAAAAGAGTGCCTGAACATATGTGGTGTGATATGTATATCGTACTCGGTCATAGCGGTATATTTACAGATGATTTCACGGACAGACTGTTCGGACAAGCGATGATGCAGTTTGTTGACGAAGAAAAAACCGCATGATTTTATGTCTTCATGAAACAGTGTATAATAGTTTTGAAGTGCCTTTAAAACATCAGAATTTTCAATCTGAATCATGCGTTCCTTAGAACCTTTACCGAAAATTTTGACGGTGTGATTGATCAAGTCTACAGATGAAGGTGTCAGATTGCAGATTTCAGATACTCTGGCTCCAGTTGCAAAAAGTATTTCAAGAATAGCAATGTCACGAGCTGTGCATCGTTTCTGGTAATCTGTTTCAGAGTGAGAAAGTGAATCATAAGCATGGGAAAGTATACTGTTAATTACATTGAGTGGAATTGTTTTAGGAAGTATGATCGGTTCTTTAAATGAAATATCGATTTTGTTGAAAGGATTGATTTCAATTACGTCTTCAATCAAAAGATAATGAGTAAATGCTTTCACAGAAGCAATTTTTCGCTTTACCGTTTTAGGCTTGAATTGCTCATGTAGCGTGTTGATGTAATGACAAATGGTTTCTTTGGAAAACACATTGTCTGTACATTCAGCAAACTGTTTGAGATCAATTCTGTAGGCTTTGATGGTTTTATCATTTAAAAGTTTTCTTGATTTGCAGTAGTCAAGAAACAGTTGAATTTGTAAAGTTAAATTTAACATTGTAGTTACTCCTTTATTGGGGATAATCTTATTATATACTATAACAAGCTTTTTGTCTAGTAGTGACGAATGAGAATTTAAAAATATGTCAATTTTGAGCTGAAAGTGGTATATAATAGTATTTATAAACTAACATAGGATAACTACTTATTATCTGTTTAAGCCACTAATGAATTAATATTTGTTAACTATATTAACAATTTTTTTAACATTCATCGAATTAATGGGATTGGAACGTTGTTGATTTTCTTTAAGAGCTGTTCCTACAATAATCCCATTTGTATAATCTAATATTTTTGTTATATTTTCTGTATTACATGCACCATCACATATCAAATTAATTTGTTTAAATATTTTGAAAAATTGATCATCTTCATGTAATAAAAGTTTATCAATAGTTGTAGCTGATATGCTTAAATAATCAGGAAAAGCTTTGGTTATAATAGAAATTATCAATTCATTAACATTTTTATTTGAAATGGATAGAGATACTGATGAATCGATGTTGATTATATTTTTAGCCTTTAATTTGTTTAAGGTTATATACCTAATAAGCTCACCTAATTGTGTAATTCCAAATTCATAATCATACAATTCAGCTTGATGCAATGTAATACGATAAAAATTAGCATCCGTAGCGATTGCTAAGTCAATTGTCGAAAAGGCATCATACATACAATCTACTCCATATGGAATTTTAATTTGATTCTTTAATTCTCCTAGAACTCTAGCCATAGTTGCAACTGTAACTTGTGCAACTTTTTGTGAATAAGGATAACTAAATTCATTCGAAAAAAGAATTCCATTGATTCCTTCGTTTTGTAATGTATTAATATCATTTCTAGCTTTTTCTATTATAAAATTGATTCCTTTTGTTGTGTCAAATAAGGGATCATTAGGTAATGGTTGCAAATGACACATACCTATTATAGGTTTTTTTGTTTTAAAAATTTTTTCTGTCCAGAACATATGAACCTCCTAAAATTAACATTAAGGTGATAAGGATGAATAACAATGATGTGATTAATGATTTTGAAGTTGTTGGTAATGAATTTACTGTTTTTGTAGTGGGACAAACTTATTTTTATAAGAGAGGGCACAAATATTTAAGTCAATATATAAATAAAAAGAACTGGATTGCATCTGATAGAGTATTGGAAAATAAAATCAAAAGGCTTCTTTCATGGATACAAAAGAAAACGCCTAATTTAGCTGAATTAATTGAAAGTGCAAAAACAAAAGTCAATATAATTGATATAATCGTTTGTTTAAGCAAACTTTTCTGTGCAACAGAACATGTTGCGGCTGGACCTGAAGTTGTTGATCCAATTATAATTGAGGAAGGAAAAGTGAAAAAAAGTAATTTGGCTCAGTACGTTACAATGCACGAAAAATGCAGGTATAGACCAACCATAATATTGCTTTTAAAAGATGATGGATACGATCGTGCAAGAACATTATTATCAAACTGTCCAAATGGTATTAATATTAAAATGATACAAAATGATGGCACTTCTATTCATTATAAAGTAATCAATGATGGTGCTAAAAACATTGAAGAATTTATTGATGCATATGCACGTCAAT
>CAMWHN010000296.1 GCA_947174085.1 uncultured Ruminococcus sp. | reverse complement strand
ATATATTCTTTTTAAATAAAACAGCTATTGCTTGACCTTTGCAAATTCCTTTGCTTAATAAATAATTTGCTATTTGATTTGATATTAAATCTAATTCTTTATATGAAAGTGTTTCATTCTCATACTCTATCGCTATATTGTCAGGATATTCCTCAACCACTTTCTGAAATTCTGCAATATAACTATCTGTTTCATTGTATTTTTTCTCAGTTAAATTCCATTTTTTAATAATATCTTCATTGTTAATCAATGATATTAATTTGTCAGGATTTACTTCGCTCAAATCAACCAACAGTATTTTTTGAAAGTGTTCTTCTATTATCTTAGTATAATCTAAATTCTGAGGGAAATCCAAATATAACTGAACACTATCATCATCAAAATACATCAATTCCAAATTTATTTTACTATTTTCAGCTTCCAACTTATGGCAATACTCATCTGATGGATTTCTACTTACTCGAATTTTAGGCATACGAACATCCTTCAATTCTTCGTATCTCATAAATATATCCGATGCAAATGTTCCTTTTAAATTATATTCATAAACTGTTTGTTTTACACTGTCCAATATATTATCATTCCCGAGCACAAAGTTTATTGGTTGATAATCCGCATAAGCTCCCTTAACCGAACACATTTGCATATCATTTTTAAAACTTAACGATATTTTATCTGTTCCCTGAATAAAAGCTAAATAAATCAAAAATTTAGATAATACAATTTCAAATGTATCTTCTTTTTTCTTTTGAAATTTATATATTATACCTTTTTTATTAACTGCTATATCAAATGGACTTTCTCCATAATAGATATTTTCTAATTTTTCTTTCCAAAAAGATTCATATTGAGAAAATTTCTTATCAAATTCTTTAATTTCAGTAGCCGATGTTCTATCTAAAAATATCTTATTACCTATTTCAAATATATTACTTTCTATTTTTTTACCATATATATCTTGAATCTCATCTATTCTAACAATATTTTGATTAAAAGTTCTTACAAAAATACTATTTTCCTCAATAGCTACTATTGTTCCCGCCTTAAACTCCTCAATACCTTCAAATTTATTTTCCCAATCATCGACAATAGAAATTTTATTAACTATATATGTTATACCATTAAACAATATCTTAACTCTTGCTAATGGATTTTCATAAGTTTTAAAATCTAATGCCCGAAACAATGCTAAAATATCCTGGCTATCCATATCATCAGATATATAACCTACATTCCATAATTTTTCGTCACATATTGCTTCAGTATATTTTCTTGATATATAAGTTCTATTAGATAAATCCTGTTTTTTTGCTTCAAGAACTCCATTTTGTATTTTGTGAATCAAATCACGAAATGTTTTTATTGCA
This sequence comes from uncultured Ruminococcus sp., assembly GCA_947174085.1. Classification (GTDB taxonomy): domain Bacteria; phylum Bacillota; class Clostridia; order Oscillospirales; family Ruminococcaceae; genus UBA3855. Next base: position 1,521 of record CAMWHN010000296.1, on the reverse strand, counting down.
TACTCAAAACATTTAGCATTTAATGAGAAAACCGTCTCATTTTCAGAAATATCAAAAAATGCTTGTTCCACTATATCACCGTTATCATAATCTGCCGCTACTCTATGCCAAGTTACTGCATGTTTTTTTTGATTTTCAAGAATAGCCCATGTAGTTGCATTAGCGCCAGCATACTTAGGTAATGGACTATCATGAAAATTAATAGCGCCATTTTTAGCTGTATTTAAAATGTCAGCTTTCAAAAAAACGTTATTTACAATGCTGAACAAATAATCATATTCTTTATTTTGAAGCAAATCTAATATATCACTATATTTTTGATATGTATTCGCATTTATTCCTTTTTCTTCTCCCCACCTAAAAACACTTTTATCATTTGTGATGATATTTATAATTTCATTCCCTTCTTCTATGAGAATTTCAGCCGCCTTTATTACTAAAGTTCCTTTACCAATAATTGCACATTTCATTTTTATATATCCTCCTTTATTAAATACTGTCTTTCTAAAGTCATAATTTCCTTGTTTTTACTTATTTCAGGCGCAATAAATATACATTGCGGATCAGAAGCTTCTGCGCAATCAAAAGTATTCTTTGCATTTCCTCTGCATCCACCTTCGCATCCAGTTAAATCATATAACTTACATACTGAACAAGGTCCTTTGATATATGCTTTTTGTTCCGAAAATATCTTAGTATTTTTCTTATTTTCAAGTATATCTTCTAAAGAATCTACCATTATATTTCCATGATTAATACTTTGACCACAACATGAAATAACTTTCCCAAATCCATCCTTTTCATATTTTATATGTATGCTATTTTGTATCAGTGTACATGGGCTATTTACAGCAGGCGGCAAAAAATAACGTACTTTATTGCAGACATCATCTGTTACAAATCCATGTTCCAAATCATATGCGTAAAGTTTATTACTTAATTCACAAATATCCGATCTATTCAACAACAAATGCTTGTTCGTATAAGAATCATTTGAAATACGCATAAATTCCAAAAACGGAACTATACCATTTGTTCTACAATATACATAAGAATCATATGCATACATTTTAGTCGTTTGACATACCACCAATTCACCAACAATTTCTATGTTTCGCCCTTCTTCTTTTAAATATATTAAATTCTTAATTGCCTGTTTAAGCCCTTGAGAATATCCACCTTTGTGAGTTGCTTTGTCTAATATATCTTCACCACTCTCACCAAATAATGGTAAATGTATTGTAATTTTTACTCCGTCCAGACAAATTTTTCTTGCATATTCCATATCAACTAATTTGACTCCGTTTGTAACAATAATCGGTGTTAGATCACTTTTCAAACTATATTCTATCATTTTATCTAATTCAGTATTAATAGTTGGCTCTCCTCCAATAAAAATTATATTGGAGAACAATTTAACATTATAACGCTTATTATAATCATTTATTTCATCTACTATAATTTTAAACTTCGCAAAATCTTAAGGTTTATTTAACCTTTCTTTTTTACACTGATTTATAT
>CAMWHN010000295.1 GCA_947174085.1 uncultured Ruminococcus sp. | reverse complement strand
GGCATATACTCATCAAAAGGATTAATCTATAAAGATCAGAAAATAATTTTATAATTATCAATATACTTCCAAATAAATTCATGTTTCTGATTTTGATAAAATTTAAAATTATTTTCACGCATAAAAATCCTCCTGAAGATAAATAAAGTTATAAAGCAAACTTTTATATTTCATTCCTTATTCAACGTATCCGTTTTCAATATAGCAAGCTATTATCTACTCACGTTTAGTATGACACTCCAAAGGCGTAAATTATCCGCTAACGCATGGGTACAGATACACAAATCAGGGAAATTAATATTTGTGCATGGTATTCTACTTTCTATCTATTTGCACTTGCCATTATTACTTGTTTTTCGCATAGGCTGTGCATTTTCATCGACATATTCTAATGTCTGTGCTTCTTCATTTTAACATAAAAGTACTTCTTTGTCAAGTGACAGTAACGGGTTCACCACGGTATTTTAACGGGTTAATTTTTTGATACAAACTATGAATAAATTTTAAATTTATGAAATAAGCCGAGCTAAATTTCTATAGTAATCAAAAATATAGGATAAGAAATTATGATTTTCACCTGCTTACGACTATTAAAATACTCATTTTACAATAGTGAAAATAAAGTTTGTTCATAATTTATTTACTCGTTGAAATACCGTTGTTAGAGTACTGTTTTTACTTGACAATTTAGGAAGAATGTAGTATAATATTCTTATGATTCCGTAACAGCCAGTGACGGAAAATCTATTAGAAAGTAGGAAGAATATATATGTTGAAAAATAGCGAAAAAAGTATGGACAAGATTGTTGAACTCTGTAAGGGCAGAGGTTTTGTCTATTCTGGTTCTGAAATTTATGGAGGTCTTGCCAATACTTGGGATTATGGTCCTTTGGGAGTGGAACTGAAAAATAATATTAAAAATGCTTGGAGAAAAAAATTTATTCAGGAAATCCCTTATAATGTCGGTCTTGACAGTGCAATTTTAATGAATCCAGAAACTTGGGTTGCATCGGGGCATTTGAAAAATTTTACAGACCCGCTTATGGATTGCAAATCTTGTCATACCCGTCACAGAGCAGATAATTTAATTGAAGATTTTGATGGTACAAATCCAGCAGGTTGGACAAATGAACAAATGTTGGATTATATTCGTGAGAAAAATATTCCTTGTCCAAATTGTGGAAAAAATGATTTTACAGATATTCGCCAATTTAATTTGATGTTTAAAACATTTCAGGGTGTCACAGAAAATACAAAATCTGAATTGTATCTTCGTCCAGAAACAGCACAGGGTATTTTTGTAAATTTCCAGAATATTCAAAGAACAACCAGAAAAAAAATTCCATTCGGTGTTGCACAGATTGGAAAATCTTTTAGAAATGAAATTACCCCAGGGAATTTTATTTTCAGAGTGCGTGAATTTGAACAAATGGAATTAGAATTTTTCTGTAAGCCTGATACAGATTTAGAATGGTTTGCATATTGGAGAAATTATTGCCATGAATTTTTATTAAATCTTGGTATCAAAGAAGAAAATTTGCGTTTACGTGACCATGACCCAGAAGAATTAAGCCATTATTCTAAAGCAACCACAGATTTTGAATATTTATTCCCATTCGGTTGGGGTGAACTTTGGGGGATTGCTGACAGAACAGATTATGACTTGACACAACATCAGGAACATTCCGGAAAATCTATGGAATATTTCGACCCTGATGATAATACAAAATATATTCCATATGTAATTGAACCCTCACTCGGTGTAGAGCGTTTGTTCTTAACTATTGTCACAGAAGCTTATGATGAAGAAATTGTGCCTGAAACAAATGAAACAAGAGTTGTTATGCATTTACATCCGGCACTTGCACCGTTTAAAATTGCTGTTTTGCCATTATCTAAAAAACTTTCTGAAGAAGCAGAAGCAATTTATTATCAATTATCTAAAAAATGGCTTGTTGATTTTGATGACAGAGGCGCAATTGGCAGACGTTATCGCCGTCAAGATGAAATCGGTACTCCATTCTGTGTAACTTATGATTTTGATACAAAAGAAAAAGACCAGTGTGTAACTGTTCGTGACCGTGATACGATGGAACAAGTGAGAATCCCTGTTGCAGAACTGGAAGCATATTTAGAAAAAAAATTAGCTTATTAATCATGGAAGATAAAATTAAAATTTCAGCGGACGAATTTTTTGCTTTAATAAATACTTCTAAGCAACGTCAAGAACTGATAGAGGGTACACTAAAAAATTTAGATACTTGTACAGTGCAACACCAACAGACTGTAATTGCATTGAGTGATTGTATTCGTAGATATATACAACATTCTGAACAGGCAGGCGATGTTTTGCCGTTTGTCTGGTCTAAAATAAATGCCTATAATGTTTTATTTCCAGATATTCAAGTAATATGCAAGACAGTTGCACCAGATATTACTTGTTATGAGGGCGTGCCTGACTGGATTATTGAGGTCGTTTCGTCCGATGCGTCAAGAGATTATTTTGAAAAACTGGAATTATATAAAAATTTAGGCATTCGTGAATATTGGATTGTTAATCCTGTTCGTACCTCAACAACTGTATTTTCAAACAAATCTAATAATTTAGGCTTATACTCGTTTGAACAAATTATTCCGGTAGATATCTATGGAAATATGCAAAATCCATTAGAAATCTGTATTGCAGAATTATTATAAAAAAATCCCCCAATAGGGGGATTTTATGCTAATATTGAGAAAATGGATATTCTGTTGATGTAACTTGAAATGGTTTCTTGAAATAAAGTTTACAAAAATATTTTTGACAAGTAAATTAAGATGTGGTATAGGTCAAAAAATATCAAAAATATTGAAATAGATATAAAATTAATCATAAAAATAGCATACAGTATGAAAAT
>CAMWHN010000294.1 GCA_947174085.1 uncultured Ruminococcus sp. | reverse complement strand
CATATTGACAATAAAAATATTTTTCAATATTATAATAAGCCTAATACAATTTCGGCAATTTGAGAAGTGCAATCCTAAAAAAGCCCCTGCTTATCATAGCAAGGACTTTTTTATATTAATGCAAGCCGAAACTAATGGAAAGAGCATTGTCTACACGATTCATAGAATTTGTATCAAGCGAACCCATTCTATCTTTTAAACGTTTTTTATCAATTGTGCGAATTTGTTCTAATAAAACAATACTATCTTTCTGTAAGCCACAGCTTTCGGCTTCTAAAGAAATATGCGTTGGCAGTTTTGCCTTATCTAATCGGCTTGTAATCGCAGCAGCAATGACAGTTGGACTATGACGATTGCCAACATCATTTTGTACGATAAGTACCGGACGGATTCCGCCCTGTTCTGAACCGACCACAGGGCTTAAATCAGCATAATAAATTTCTCCACGTTTCACGGACATCATAGAAACATAACAACTCCTTTTTAAATTTCTTGAATTTCTTGCTTGTTTCAAGGTAATTTCTTAATTTTAGTATCGCAAGTTCTCTGCTATTTATGCAGATATTCTGCAAATTTTCTTTTTTATAATAATTTATGCAAAAAATTATGATTAAGTGCTTGACAAACGCAAAAAAATATGTTATAATAATACTCGTGGTTCAGATTGGGGTGTAGCCAAGCGGTAAGGCAACGGACTTTGACTCCGTCAGTCGTGAGTTCAAATCTCGCCATCCCAACCATGCAGAAGCCCTCTATACTAGTTAGAGGGCTTTTGTTTTTGCTTTAAAAATTAATTAATTCTATTAAGAATCTTCGCCCAGTCGTAAATAAATATAATCAAAATAAATATGCAAAGATTTGTAAATATTATTTCTTGCACGTTTCAGCGTTCTGGAAACAGTTGTTTCATCAAGATGTAAATAATTAGCAATCTGCCTGTTATTTAATTGCTTGTAATAATATAAATAAATTAATTCCTGTTGTCTAGCAGTCAAATCTTTTTGAATGACTTCTTGTAATGCTTTTTTTGCGGTTTCGAGCTGTTTTTTATTTGTTGCTGGAACACCAGTAAGGTCTTTTATTAACGACTGGTTAAATGCAAGCGCACATTCTGAAACACGTTTCAAAATTATCATACTCCTTTCTGGGTTTTTAGTGAAATTTAATATGCTTCCGCATATCTATAATGGCAAGTGATAATTCTGTGCGTTCTGTTACTAGCATATCACGTCTTGTGGTGAGTGTTTGTCTTTCAATCGTTTGTAGCGTATTATTTCTAAGTAATTTATTTAATTCATAAATTCTGCTTTGCAATAATAATCTACAGTTTTCATAATTTTTAATTAAATCCTGCAAAAAAATCAAACCTTTCTGAAATTTAATACTGAAGAACATTTGTTCTATTTTTATTCTACAGGATTTTTTTCAATTTGTCAAGGGGTATTATCTAAAATGTCGAAAAATTTAACCAATTTTTTAGAAAATTACGAAAAAAGCAATATGCTTAGAATGCATATGCCCGGACATAAGGGCAAAAGCTTCCTAAAAAAATTATCTCCTGCGTATGCATGGGATATTACGGAAATTGCAGGCGCAGACAGTTTATTTGAATCAGATAGCATTTTAAAACAAGCGGAACAGCAAACAGCTAATATTTATCAAGTGCCGGCAACTTGTTGGAGTGCCGGCGGTTCAACACTTTGTATACAGGCAATGCTTGCCCAAATGAAAGCAGAAAACAGGGTAATTATTTCAGCGAGAACCGTTCACAGAGCATTTTTAAATAGCTGTATTTTATTAGATTTGCCTGTAAGATGGGTATTTTCTGTATCTGGCGGAATCATTGGCGGAAAATATATATTACAAGACTTTGAAAAAGCCTTGCAAGAAGTCAATAAACCGGCATGTATTTATATTACTTCGCCGGATTATCTGGGAAATTTACAAGATATTGCCGGATTGGCTGAAATTTGTAAAAAATATCAGGCTAAATTATTAGTAGACAATGCTCATGGCGCACATCTTGCATTTTTAAAACAAAATCAGCACCCAATCGCATTGGGAGCTGACATGTGTTGTGATTCGGCACATAAGACTTTGCCCGCACTCACAGGGGGAGCATTTTTGCATATGAAAAATCCAGATAATTTAAATTTACTCAAACAGCATATGCAAATGTTCGGCTCAACAAGTCCGTCTTACTTGATTATGCAATCACTGGAAACTTGTACAGAATGGCTTGCCAATCAGGGAAAACAAGCAATTCAAATCTGTGCAGAACGAGCTGAACAATTAAAACAGAAACTTGCTGAAAAATATAGCATAATTGGCAACGATAGTATGCATTTGACACTTCAGGTTAATGGTGTTATCATGGCGGATATATTCAGAAAAAAATATAAAATAGAGTGTGAATATGCAGATAAAACTTGTCTGGTATTTTTATTATCACCCATGATGACACAAGAAGATTTTGCTAGATTAGAATTTGCATGTATGAATTGTGAAATAATTCCGGCTGAACCAATTCCGGAATTGCCTTTGCCTTTAGAACAAGTCTATTCTATGCGAGAGAGTGCGCTTGCGCCTTGGGAATTAATTAACTTAGAACAGGCAGAGGGCAGAATTTGCGCTCCTGTGCAAGTACCTTGTCCGCCGGCTGTGCCAATTGTGATTAGTGGAGAACGTTTAAATAAAAATTGGCTGAATATTATGAAATTTTATGATTTAGAAAAAATTGCCGTCATGCAGAAATAAAATAACTATAATTGGTAATATATTTTTTTAAAATTTGTGCGTAATTACAATAGATTTTTTTCTTAATCTATGTTATAATGACAATATAATAGCCCTCTGTTTTTCAGGGGCATTTTTTGAACGAGGTGATAATTTGAAAAAAATATGTATAGT
>CAMWHN010000293.1 GCA_947174085.1 uncultured Ruminococcus sp. | reverse complement strand
ATTTAATTGCTGTAACAGCATATATTTCATTTTGCAGAAATCAAATATATTTAATAGACCATCTTCGCACAAATCTCCTGCACTCCAGTCAGAAAGTGTAGTATCTGGCACAGCAAGAAGCCATTTTTTTAATAATATCATATCTGAAATATCAAATTCACCATCTGCATTAATATCCCCTGTGTGTGTAATTTCACTAGCTTTTATATCAGGTGCATTTTGATAGCTAACAGTAGTTATATTTTTTTCTAATTGCTGTAACAGCATATATTTCATTTTGCAGAAATCGAAGATATTTAATATGCCATCTTGATATAAATCCCCTGCTTGCCAGTCGGCAAGTGTAGTATCTGGCACAGCAAGAAGCCATTTTTTTAATAATATTATATCTAAAATATCAAATTTACCATCTGCATTTACATCACCTGTGCGTGAATTATTTTCATTTGATGAATCCAGTTTTAACTGTCGAATAATTGCAGTGCCATTATCAGTAAAATAAGAGCAATATAATGTTTGCTTGCTATAGGCAAGTGATAAACTATTGACAATATCTGTTGCTAACAGATTTCCTGCTAGTTCCCAATTGGCATGATTAAAATAATAAACAGCTAGTTCATCTGGATTTTGTGTATTCACAGCTAAATAACATTTGCCATCAATTAAAATTGGTATTTGTATAAAAATATTTTCAGAAACAGAGTCCGGCAAAGTATACACTGTTAGTTTATTATTTGAAAATTCATAAACTGCATTGCCATTTCCAGACGGCGCAATCCATGCAGTATTGCCATCTGATGTGATAGAAACTGTACCGCAGGCATTTTCTGAAACCGTTATCACATTCCAGTTATTATTATAAATTGCAAGTTTTGGCTTATTTTCATCATTAATATCACGGTAAGCAATCACTGGATTATGATTTAACATAGCAATAGACATATTACATGCATTTGTTGCGATAGTTTCCCCAATCATTTCCAGTTTTTCTGTCTGAGAATCATAACAAGCAACTTGTAACGCATATGGAAAATTTCCAGTTGTATATGTGAAATATAATTTATTGCCATCTGAGATAATATCCGCATATTGTGCAAGTTCAGTTGTTTTATAAATTTCTGTCCAAATCCCAGATATAATATCATATTTGCATATATGTAACAAAAAATTATTATCCTGATATGCTACATAAGGCGTATTTCCTGACAATACAAGTTTTGGCTGATTCATGTCCATATATTGCCCAGAACCAAGAGAATTACCTGTTTTAATTAATTTATTATCATCAAGTTTATATAATTGCGCATAATTGTTATCTGAACTAATCAAATATACTGTATTATCTTCTGCTGTTGCCAATTGATAAGGCTTATTATTTTCTAAATTATTATTATCAACACTTTCCCAAAGTTTTATTTCAGAAATATCTGCAAAATCAATAGAAAAAGTCAATGCTTCTTCGTTCATGATAATATCATGAATATAAATTCCGCTATTCGTACCGTTAGAATACATAAGCGCACCGTCTGTAATATCTGCATTCCAATCCAAAGACCCGATAGAATCAGGTGCATTTGTTCCTCCATAGTTAGATAAATAAATATTTCCCTCTCCTGCGTCAAGAGCCGTTTCTTCTGGACGAAATACATAGATTTCATCTTGATTAGATTTAAAATTTCCATCTGCTTCTGTATTTACACGATAAATTACTAATCCTGTACCATAAATTTTAACATCTAGTTCATCAGAATATTTTGCGCCTTGCTGTCTGTATTCTACAGCAAAAAATTCTGTATCAGAAAGCGGTGTTTTTAATAAATAAAGACGATTGCCATTGTCAGAACAAGCTGGATAAAGTGTATATGTTCCGCTTGTGGTAATATCTTCAGATTCTAGCCAATTAGAAATTTTTGCTCTGTGATAGGCAAGCGGATATTGCAAAAAAACAGAATCAGTTGCCATAATATCCCAAAGTCCAACAGGTGTACCTGTTCTGTCATTGCGATATAAATCCGGATAGCCTAGAGAATGCAGAAATTCATGACATAAAACACCCTCTGCACCTGTAATTTGATTTTCAAAAAGTTGTTTGCTATTTTGAATATTAACTCTGTTTACAGCAAGTCCATTTAATTTTATTCCGTTCGCAGAAAAAGCTCTTGCCCATAGAGGAGAGTTCATGTCTTTTGCTTCACCATCAACTACTAAAATAATATTATCTATAATTCCGTCAGAATTTCCGTCCATGGGGATATTATCCGGAATTGTTATATTTTGCAGAATTTCAATTGCAATTTGTTCACAGGTGAAATAACTTGACTCATCTAAAGCAAGCACATATGGTGTAATGATATTATCTTGCATTTGTGGAAAATAACTTGTTACTTGCATTTGATTATAAGAAATTGCATTTATATAGCCTGTCAATGAATGAAACGTATCTGTTGCATTACACATAGAAATTATATCTTCTGTACGTTCTTGCATAAAATTTGATTCTGAAAGTTGATTAAACTGTGCAAAAAGTACGATATTATTAAACTGTTCTATAGAATCTTTTGCTGTAGCTGATATATCAGAAATAGAACATGCAAGCAATGCTGGTGTTATCATAGCCAAGGCTATTTTTTTTAATAATGTGATTTTATTCATAATTATCACCCTTTCTTTATATATTATTATACACTGTTATAGCAAAAAAATCAAGAAAAAAAGACCGAATTTTTTCGGTCTTTCTTAGAGTGCGGATAACAGGAGTTGAACCTGCACCCCCTTGCGAGGACTAGCACCTGAAGCTAGCGCGTCTGCCTATTCCGCCATATCCGCATATTAATTTTATATTTGCACTCAACAGTAACTATTATAACATACTTAATAATATTTGTAAAGTGTATTCTTAAAAATTTTTTAAAAAATATTTTTTTAT
>CAMWHN010000292.1 GCA_947174085.1 uncultured Ruminococcus sp. | reverse complement strand
AGCTTGCACAGACTTTGCTTGTTCTCTTGAAGCTTGCACAGATTTTGCTTGTTCTTTTGGAGCTTGTACAGGCTTTGTTTGTTCTTTTGAAGTTTGTACAGGCTTTGTTTGAGCTTTTCGAGTTTGCACAGACTTTGCCTGTTCTTTTGGAGCTTGCACAGGTTTTGCCTGTTCTTTTGGAGCTTGCACAGATTTTGCCTGTTCTTTTGGAGCTTGCATAGATTTTGCTTGTTCTTTTGGAGTTTGTACAGATTTTGTCTGTTCTTTTGGTGATGATTTTTCACCCTGCTTTTGAGATTTAAATTTTTTATCCTGATTTTTTTTCTTAAATTCTTTTTTAGGTTCTTGTTTGTTTTCTTTTTTTGTTTCAGACACAAATGCAGATTTTTTTGATGCGAAATAATCATCAAAACTGTTTACATTGACTTTCTGGCTGTAAAATTCCAACATGAGATTAAATTCACGTTCTGTAATAGATGAACTTGTGGTTTTCTTTTCGCCAAGACGTTCTTCCAGAAAAGAAACTAATTCTTTCGGAGAAATCTGCAAATCTCTTGCAGCATCTGTTAATTTAATTTTCTTTGCCATAGGCAAAAATCCCTCCTATTCTAGTAACTGCTATGTGAGATTAATTTTCTTGTGATTCACATAGCTGGCGGATTCTGTCAAAAAAACCTGTGTCTAAAATAGCAATCACACCTGCTTTTCTGCCGGTAATATTACCAATTTCAAACATTGTCAACGGCACAGAGCAAACAGGAATATTTTTTTTTTGACAGATATAACATACTTCTTTGTGCGTTTTGGCTGAAATGTCCGTACTTGTCAGCACACCAAAAACTTTTTCAGTTTGTAACGCTTCCTGCATGGGTACAAATCCAAGAGCCATTTTATTTGCTTTACGGCAGATACTAAGAATGCCGACTAGCTTCTGATAAAGCATTTTGTAACACCTCATAAATTTCCGGTGAAATCTTGCAAGAAAAACTTTTTTCCAGTCTATGATTTTTACTTGCTTTATAAAAACATTCCTGATTTTTGCAAATATATGCACCTCGACCGGATTTTTTTCCTGTTATATCCAGTGAAATTTCATTCTCTGAAGATTTCACAATACGAATTAATTCTTTTTTGGGTTTATTTTCCCCACAGCCAACGCACATACGCATTGGAATTTTTTTTTGCATAATTTATCCCTCTGATTCTTCATCAAGTATGATATTATCTTCTTGTAAACTAATATTTTCTTCTTCAAATACTTCATCAGAGCTATTATCTATTGCTTTTTTAGGCTCAGGCTCTGGAATTGCTTCAAAATCAGATTTAATATCAATTTTATAACCGGTTAATTTTGCGGCGAGTCTTGCATTTTGTCCTTTGTTGCCAATTGCAAGAGAAAGCTGGTCAGTCGGAACAACTGCAACACAAGTGTGTAATTCTTCGTTCAGAATCACAACTTTGACAACTTTTGCCGGAGATAATGCATTTGCAATAAATGTCGCAGGGTCTTCACTATAAGGAATAATATCAATTTTTTCGCCGTTTAATTCTTTGACAACGGCTGAAATTCTGGAATGTTTTGCGCCGATACAAGCACCAATAGCATCTACATTGGCATCATGAGACATCACAGCAATTTTAGAACGTGAACCAGCGTCACGAGAAATAGATTTGATTTCTACAATACCGTCATAAATTTCAGGGACTTCTAATTCAAATAAACGCTTTACTAAATCACGGTGTACACGAGAAAGTTTAATAATCGGCTTTTTATTTTTATTTGCAATGCCTGTGATATAGACTTTCAGAGACATACCTTCTTTGAGAATTTCATTTGGAATTTGCTCTTGACGAAGTAAATATAATTCTGTCTTGTCATACATGAGCGTTGCAGAACCTCTGTTTGGTTCAACTTGCATAACAGTTGCAGTAATAATATCATGTTCTTTACTTTGAAATTTATCAAGAATCCTGTCACGGTTAATATCTCGCAAATCGCCTTTAATAGACTGTTTTGCAGACTGTGCAGACGCACGGCTGAATTTAGAAATATCCAGTTTATGCTCCAGTGTTTCCCCAACACAAATATTTGGATTAATCGTCCTTGCTTCATCAATATAAATCTGTGAATGATTAATTGGTTCTTCATCAACGACTTCTTGCAAAATAAATACATCAAAAATTTGATTTTCAATATCAATATCTACACGAATTGCTTCTTTGCATTCCGGATACATACGCTGTACAGATTTCTGCATAGCAGATTTCACAGTTTCAATCATAACTTCTGTATCAAGACTATTTTCTGTTCCGAGTGCTGTTAAAGTATCAAAAAATTTGCTGTCCATTTTTGTTTTCAAACCCTTTCTTAAAAATATTATTTCTCAAAATCAAAATATAACTTTACAAATGCAATTTCAGAGAATTTTAATTCCAAAATTTCTTCCTGTGATACTTGCAAAGTGATATATTCTTTGTTCCAATCTGTTAAAATACCGATTATTTCACGGCTATTATTTGCAAAATTCTGAAACCCTTTCACCCGCACTTCACAGCCAATACAAGCATCAAAATGACTTTCTCTTACAAGTTCAGCTTCTAATCCTATGGAGCTGATACTTAACCGATAGCTTTGTGAAATGGGGTCTTGTTCGTCAAGCATATCACTGATTGGCGTTGTTACTTTTTCACAGTCATCAATCGTAATACTATCTGTTTCTTTATCAATAAAAACAGTCAATTCCCAGTCAGCACCTTTTTTTTCAAAACGCACGTCCCAAACTAAATAACCCAATTCATTAACAATCGGCAAAACTAATTCATAAATTTTTTGTTCCGTATTGCCGAATTTTTTTAATTTCATGTAATGCCATTACCTTCCTTTCTTGAATTTGCAAAACGAAAGACCGGAATGCGTTCCGGTCTTTTTCACATCTTGTATAGTATTATTAT
>CAMWHN010000291.1 GCA_947174085.1 uncultured Ruminococcus sp. | reverse complement strand
CATTATGACAGAATATTTTAGACTATTTCTTATTTTGAAATAAAATTTTTTCATCTGCAACATTTCATAAACCAAATTCAAATCTTTCCAAATTTTTGCGTATACAGGTATTTTTATACCAAATATGATAATCATTTCTAAATTTTTGCAGTTTTTAAATACATAATTTCCAATACTTGTGACATTATCTGGAATCACTACATGCTTTTGATGATGATTATTATAAATTACAATTCTATTATTTAAAATTACAAAATCACTTGTATAATTTGCAAGCCATTTAGTTTCTGCAAATGCTTCTTTTTTAATATCTATTGCATTATCTGGAAGTATTACAGATTCTAAATTTGTACACGCATAAAAAGCTTTTGTTTCGATTAATTTCACGCTATCTGGTATTTTTACAGATTTTAAACTTTCACATTTGAAAAATGCTTGTGGTGCAATCGTGCTTAAATTTTCTGAAATTTCAACAGATTCTAAACTGGTACACTTTCCGAATGCTAATTCTCCGATATGGTTCACACTATCAGGAATTTTAACAGATACTAATTTTTTACAGCCATCAAATGCATAATCTCCAATGCTTGTTACACTGTCTGGAATTTCTATGGCTGTTAAGTACTTACAATCCCTAAATGCAAATCTTTCAATAGATTCCACACTATTTGGAATATTAACAGTTACTAAATGCTCACAAAACATAAATGCATTTTCTACAATATTTTTTACACCATTAGGAATAATAATATGTTCAGCTATCCCTTTATAATAAATCAAAATATTATCTCCAACAATTACAAAATCATTTGGATAATTGACAAACCATTTTGTATTTAAAAATGTATTATATGCAATACTTGTCACGCTGTTTGGAATAGTAATAAATTCTAAATTGGTACAATTATAAAATGCTTTCTTTCCAATACTTGTCACACTATCTGGAATTGTAATAGCTGTTAGACATTTACAATTTTTAAATGCATTTACTTCAATGCGTTCTACACCGTTTGGAATTTCTATGGATTCTAATCTTTCACAATTAGAAAATATACCTGCTGAAATAGTAATTATATTTTTTGACATTTTGACAGAAGTTAAATTTTTGCAATTACAAAATGCACAGCTCCCAATCGATGTTACAGTATCTGAAATTTCTACAGATACTAATTTTTCGCAAGACTCAAATGCACACACTCCAATATTAGTTACACCCTTTGGAATTTTAACAGAAGTCAAATTTTTACAATTAGAAAATGTACACATTCCAATATTTATTACACTATCTGGAATTTTAACAGATGTTAAATTTTCACAATGACAAAATGCAAAATTTTCAATGTTTGTTACAGTTTGTGGAATCATAACAGAAGTCAGATTTTTACAATTATCAAATACAGAATTTTCAATACTTGTTACATTCTCTGGAATATGAATAGATTTTAAACTTTCGCAATTCTCGAATGCAGAAGTTCCAATACTTGTCACACTATCTGGAATATTAATAATTTTTAAGCTCTTACAATCTAAAAATGCAGAATCCCCAATTCTTGTTACATTCTCTGGAATATAAATAGATATTAAACTTTTGCAATTCTGAAATGTAGAAATTCCAATGCTTGTCACATTATCTGGAATATTAATAAATTTTAAACTATCACAATCTAAAAATGCATAATCTCCTATGCTTGTTACACTATCTGAAATATTGACACATACTAAGCTTGTGCAATGACAAAATGCCAAATTCTCAATATTTGTCACACCATTTGGAATTTTGACAGAAGTTAAGTGTTGGCAATTCCAAAATGCTCCCATTCTAATTGTAGTGATTCCCTCTGGAATTACTATATCTGTTATGCCATTTTCTTCTATATATTTTACTAGTATATTATTTTTAATTTCAAAGCTCATAACAAATACCCTCACTTTCGCTCACTTCGTTCGCTTAGAAGTGAGCAATTTTGCTAAGAATAGAATAAATATCGTATTTCTAACAGCCAATATACGAAATTGGATTTTGACTAGGATTTGCAATAGATTTATAAAGATAAAATTTCTGTGCTTCATCTAGTGGCGCATTATGTTCATATCCCTCATCAATAAAAAACTTTCTTTTCTGAATTTCAGACTTTACTGAAATATCTTTTTTTGGAATCTTATCCGAAGCATCTTTGCAGATATACCATGCAGTTGGTTTATACACAGCAACAATCAACGAATGATAAAAAGCAAAAACATAATCTATGGATTTTGCTCTGTTAATATTAACTTTCCAGCACCCACGGACAACATCATACAATTCGTCAGCAGACATTCCTCTCCTATACAGTTTATTAACTTTTATAATCATAATCTTATGCTTAATATCTGATTTTTGCAATTCTTCTGCTCCATATAGCTTTTCAAATTCTTCTACTGGCAATGCCTCTGGTGAATGATGTCCAGCAACAATATTTGTAAGTTTAATAGTACCAATATAATTAAGTACATTAATCAGAGCTGCTTCTGCGGCAAAGGCTTCTGATTTCGTCATATTCCAATTAATGATAATTTTTTCTACTGCAAGCCCTGCTGCTTTTATTTCAGCTATCGTTTTTAATTTGAGTTTTTCGCTATCAGGATTCTTCAAGCTCTCTTGTTCATGTTCAAATACCCTGTTTCCAGTACCTTTTCCAATATAGAAAATTTGTTTAGTTCTAGGGTCTATTAATCCGTAAACATAACAGTCTCCCAATTCTAATAAACTCTTTTCAGAAAAATTCTCCATGTCTTATTTCTCCCTTAATAAATTTTGCGTAACGGAGACAAGTAACCCTACGCTTTTATTATAAATTATAGTACTTTTTCTATATTTCGTCAAGTCTTTTTCAAATACACTATCATAAAAATTGAAAGACTTAGAAAAATTTATACAAAAAACACGAAAAATAGCTTGACAAGTGGAAAATTATAGC
>CAMWHN010000290.1 GCA_947174085.1 uncultured Ruminococcus sp. | reverse complement strand
CATATTTCATATCTTTATTATATCACATCTCTTTTTATTTCGCAAGAGGTCTATTGATTTGCGTGACTTCGGGTAATGTGGATAACAGAAACGAAGCTGTAATGGATTCGCTGACGAAAGAAATATTTGGGAAACTGTTTGCTGACAGAGGCTATATTTCTCAGAAACTGTTTGAAAAACTTCTGAAAAAAGATATTACGCTTTTCACCAGAGCAAAGAAAAATATGAATATGAAAAACAAGATGATGGATTTATACGACAGACTTATGCTTCGCAAACGTGCTGTCATTGAATCAGTTAATAATTTTCTGAAAAACATCTGTGATATAGAGCATTCCAGACATCGCAGTGTAACCAATTTTCTTACCAATCTAGTTTCTGCTCTGGCAGCTTACGCATTTCTGCCTAAAAAGCCCTCTGTCTGTTCTGATTCTAATATGTAGGAGATTTTTTTATGTCTACTTGACTGATTTTTTCTGTCGAACTCACGTTAATTAAAATAAGCCCGAAAGTAGTTGAAAAACTACTTTCGGGCATTACATTACTTCTATGTGTGTATTCGTCTTATAACAGGGCATTTTTATTTAATTTTGTAAAAGTGGCAATAAGAAAAATCCAACTAACATAATAACAGCCATTACTAATACAATCACTCGCATTATCATATTTTTTCTAGGTTTCAAATTATTTTCATCTCCTTATTGCAGAATTACAACAGAATATTTGCCATTTTCTGTAACAGGTTCTGTAATAGATTCTGTAATTTCTTCTGATTTTTCCAATTCAGTATCATCTCCAGTTGATAATATTTCGCTGGATTCTTGCATATTTTCTTGTGAGATTTCTTGTGTAGATACTGTTTCTGTAGCTCTGAGAGAATCCCAAATACTTGTAGTTGCTGTAGTAGCAACCATTCGAGAGGCTATAGCTTCGCCTTTGTCTTGTTCACGGTGTTTTTGATTAATTTCATTAATATGATTGATATTATAAATCGTAAATCCCATAATTAGTAGCATAATCAAAATACCAATGGCAACAAATACAATGCGCTTCATATTCATAGTAAGAGATAAGCCTCCTCTTGTGAGATAAATTTTTCATCTTCTGCAAACTGAATCACCCATGATGAAATATTTTCCTGTGTGATTACTATTTCATCACCGATATGATAATTTGGTAAAGATTCAAACTCTTCTGTCAGACATGCCATGTAAGAATCACCCACTTGTTTTACTTCTGCCCAAACAAGTTCTATGCCATAATCAAATTCTTCTTGTTGTTCTTCCTCAAGTTCTATTTCCAGTCTGACAGCTCCACGTTCAAATTTTCTTGACAAAGCATTTTCAAAAATAGGAAAACTTTCTTTGGCAAGTCTGATATTTCTATAAAAATCACTTCTTAGATTTGGATAATACAAATTATCTAAATTTTCAAATACAGGATTTATTGCAGGAGAATTGCCAGTTTCTTTCAAAATCAGCATAGCAGGCATTAATTCACCTGAGGGCGTTTCTATACTACGAACCGCAAGATAATCTTCTGGTAATTTTGACAATACTTTTTTAGGTATTTCCCAAGTAATTTCATATTCTTTGTCGTTCTCATAAAAGCTAGTGATTACTTGCTTTTCGTCTGGTAACATATCATTTGCTACACATTGATAAGCTGTATAACTTACCATTTCTACAAAATAGCCAAAGTTATCTTTATTTGCACCAATAAGTTCTATTTCACGCATACCCAATGCACAAAGTCCAATTGTGATAATACAAATATTACTGCCATCTTCTGAACCAGGAATATCAAATCCATAAACATCAACCGGACTTACGGCATTTGCAAACATTCCAGCATATTTTACCCAATTTGCTGGATACGCTTTTCTCGCCAATAAATTTATCACACCTAACATATCGGGAAATGCAATGCTTAACACTTCCATATATACATGATAAGCATCTTGTGCTTGTCCATTCAGCTCTGTGACTAATATATATCTATTATTAGAATTGATAATAGATTCAAATGCTTCATCTGACATATCATACACAGGATGCATATAAGATAAATCAATTTTATCTGTCATGGAAATTAAATGCATTTCATGAATTTTATCCTCATATTTTGCAGAAATATAAATTTCTTTTTCATCAGCATCACATTTCAGAATTTCTATATCTTTTTCAGCTTTTTTAATTCTTTCTATGATAATATTATCATTTTCTGGCATTTCAGGCAATGCTGTTATAAAAACTGTATTTTCTTTTTTCACAATACCATGTAATGGCTTTCTGGATATATTTTTATTATCTAATTTATTATCCTGTTTTACAAATTCAGTTTCTAATAAATCTTGGTAATAACGATTTCCATTGCGAGTATCTAATTTTTCGGACATATCTTTTGCAATCTGATAAAAATAATCACAGACAGCTTTTGTTTCCCAACCGTTTTTCGATTTTGGAACAGGCAAAGCCTTTAAATTAGAATTTATTAAAAATTCTGTCTGTTCTGCACAGGCTTTTAATACTCGATAAGCCCCTCTTGCAAAGACTAGTTTCATGACTGGATTTTTACAGTTTACAAATTCAGAAATAGCATGTTTAAAAACATTCCAACCGTGTTGAGAATTGACAACACTATAGACTTCTAATAAATTGCCGAGTTCTTCTAAAAATACTGATTCGCCTAAAATTAATCTTTCACAAAGATTTGCATAATATAATGCCTCGTCCAGATTGCCATGATAAATATAATATTTTGCTAGTTCCGCATAAGTAACATGGGGAATTTCCGCACAAGTTCTCTTGCCCTCTAAAATTGGCTTTGCAATTTTTAACGCTTTTTTTTCATCATCTAATTCTAATGCACACTCCATGTCAAAATTCATTTCACAAGCGAGACAATCACTATTTGCAGTTCTGGGGAATTTATGAAATTTTTCATAAGCTTCTTGTGCAAGATTTTTA
>CAMWHN010000289.1 GCA_947174085.1 uncultured Ruminococcus sp. | reverse complement strand
ATATATTATAGCATATTCTAAATCCAAAAGCAAGGTGCAATTAAAAATTATGAAAAAAATCTAATTATATATTAAATTTTTTTTGTAAATATTCTGTTAATTTTTTCGATATTTCTTGATTTTTTTGCTAGTTATGCTATAATAAAATTAAGTTTTTTTAAACTGAAAATTTAGAAATGAGGTATTTTTTATGAATCCAATGATAATTATGCAAATTAAACCTCTGTTAGAACAATTCCAACAGAGACACCCGAAATTTATTCAGTTTTTTAATTATGCCGGTCAGCAAATCGGCGAAGATAGTCTGATTGAAATCAGTGTTACTTCTCCAGATGATAAAAAAATTGTGACAAATATCAGATTATCTAAAGAAGATTTAGAATTAGTTGAAAAATTAAAATCTCTCATAAAATAAGCAATTATTTTGCAAGTATCTTGTAAGCAAAAATAATTACAAACATGAATCTATACAAATGCAATGACATGTGTTATAATAATAATAAATCTTAGAAAAGAGGATATAAAATCACATGAAAAAATTTTTACATCTTGCTGATTTGCATATTGGCAGAAAATTAGGAGATTATCCCTTGCTGGAAGACCAGAAACAAGTATTGCAACAAGCTGTTAAAATTGCAGAAACTTGTGATGAAGTTTTAATCGCAGGCGATATTTATGACAAGTCAAATCCTAGTACAGAAGCAATGGCTGTATTTGATGATTTTTTGACTAAGCTTTATGAATTAAATAAGCCTGTGCATATGATTAGTGGCAATCATGATGCATTCGGAAGAATTTCTTATTTTGGGAAAATTCTTGAAAAAAATCAAATTACTGTGCCTGTATCATTTACAGGAACATTACATGCTGTAAATAGTCCAGATGATGAAATTCAAATTTATTTATTGCCGTTTATTACACCAATTAGAGTAAAAGCAATTTACAAAGACGAAAAAATAGAATCTTATCAAGATGCGGTTGAAATAGTTTTAAAACATTCGGAAATCTCACAGGATAAAATTAATCTTCTAGTGGCACATCAATTTATTACTGGGGGTACGAAAAGCGATGAGGAATTTTCTGTTGGCGGTTTAGATAATATTAATGCGTCAGTTTTTGATATATTTGATTATGTCGCATTAGGGCATTTACATAAGCCCCAACAATGCAGTAGAGAAACCATTCGTTATGCAGGTTCGCCTTTAAAATATTCTCTTTCCGAAGAACATCAGAAAAAAAGCTTTACTGTGATAGAAATTCATGATAAAAATAATATTAATATTAATTTAATTCCAGTAGAATTGCCACATGATGTGAGAACTATTAAAGGCAATTTTCAAGAATTATTTGCTATGCCAAGAACAGAAGATTATGTTTTCATTATTCTAACAGACGAAAATCCTGAACCTGATGCAAGGGTAATTTTGAGAAATAATTTCCCAAATATGATACAATTCCAAATTGAAAATTCAAAAATGCAAATAAGTCAACCTGTTTTTGTAACAGAATCACTAGAGCAAAAATCCCCTTTGGACATGCTTAGCGCATTTTATCCAGATATAACAGATACACAAAAGCAAATCGCTCGTGAAATTTTTGAAGAATTGCAAGAGGAGGAATTTTAAATTTATGAAACCGTTAAAATTAAAAATAAAAGCTTTTGGAACATTTGCAAAAGAAACTGTGATTGATTTCCAAAAATTTGAAAAAGATGGCGTTTTTCTAATTTCCGGCAGTAATGGCTCTGGCAAGACAACTATTTTTGATGCGATTTCTTTTGCGCTCTATGGCGAAACAAATTCAGAATCCAGAAATACAAAAACTGTACATTCAGATTTTTGTTCAGCCAAAGAAAAAACATATGTGATTTTAACTTTTCTACATCAGAATAAAATTTATACTGTCAAACGTTCTTTAAAATCAGCAATGGAAGATGGAAAAATAAAATTTAAAACAGATGAAACTGTTTTATATGCCGGCTATGAAGAAAATAATTATATTCTTCAGGAAAAAACAAAACAAGTAACTAAAAAAATAGAAGATATGCTCGGACTGTCCAGAGATGAATTTGCACAAACTGTGATGATTGCACAGGGAAAATTCAGAGAAATTGTGGACGCAGATTCTAAAAAACGTGGAGAATTATTTCAAAAATTATTTCATACAGAAATTTATGATAAATTTACAAAAAAATTAAAAACTTATCGTGATACTTGTAAAACCGATTTTAATAATATCAAAATTAAAATTGAAGAAGATTTACAAGCAATACAATTTAGTCCTACATATCAGCCGGAAAAGCCAATTTCCGTTGCTGTCGCTGAAAGTTATTTACAAGCATTACAAAATCAAAATCCTGCTGTGAAACAAGCAATTACTGAGCTGGAATCTCAAAAAACAACTTGTTTAGAAGAAATAAAAAATTTAGAAGGACAAATTACACAAGCGAAATCTATAAACGAAAAATTAAGAAAACTTACTCAATATCAAGCTGATTTACAAAAATTGCAAATGCAAGAACCGGAAATACAAAATGAAATCATGAAAATAGATACTGCAAGACGTGCTTTGCAAATCATTCCTATTGAAGAACTTGGCATACAAACAGGGAAAAAATTAGATATTACAAAACATTCTCATGAAAAAATCAAACAAAATTATCTTCTGCAAGAAAATATCTGCAAAAAAGCTGAACAAGATTTGCAAGTTGCAAATTACCATGCACAAGATTTAGATATGTTAATGCAAGAAGAATCTGAATTAAATAAAACAATTCCAAAATTTAGAGAATTGCAACAAATAAAAGATAATTATCAAAAATGTTCTGAGAAAACAAAAGAACTTGCTTCAAAATCAGAAATTGCAGAAAAAAAATATTCGCAACTAGAACATGTATTTTGGCTTGGACAAGCTGGATTATTAGCCGAACAGCTCCAATTTGGAGAAAAATGCCCTGTCTGTGGTGCAATAGAACACCCCGAACC
>CAMWHN010000288.1 GCA_947174085.1 uncultured Ruminococcus sp. | reverse complement strand
CAATCACTCCTTTCCAACAGGTATTACGAAAAAATATTTAAAAATGTGCAGATTTTCGTGTAAATAATTTGTAAATATTTTTAAAATAAAAAATAATTGCAAATATTTTTTGAATAACTAGTAAAAAAAAAATTGACATAGCAAAGATTTTGTGTTATAATAGAATTGAGATGTTATGATTGGATTCTGAAAGACAGGGGTGTGAGAAAAAATGCAGGAATCAAATACAGAAATTTTTGAGAAAATTGCAGAATTACTTTCTTTGTTTGGAAATACGACAAGAGTGCGAATCATGGTGGAATTATTGCACACAGAACTTTGTGTGAATGAAATTGCAGAACATTTAAATATGACGATTTCAGCAATTTCACATCAATTAATAATTCTGAAACAAGGTAGATTAGTGAAAAGCCGAAAAGATGGAAAAACAGTTTTTTATTCTTTGGCAGATGCACATGTAGATAGTATTTTAAGTTTGGCACTGGAGCATGTACAAGAATAAATCTTATTTTGATATATCGGGATTTATATTTTTGCTAAAAAATGGGATTTTATAAAAATAAAAGATTGGAGCTGTATAATTTGATGAAGAAAATATTAGTGACAGGTGGCTGTGGTTTAATTGGTGACCATGTTTGTTCAGGTTTTTTGAAAAAAGGCTATGAAGTAGTAGCCGTTGATAAAAATCAAAGTAATTATAATTTAAATAAAGCGCATTTTACACTTTATTGTGCTTCGCCTATAGACAAAAATGCCTATATGGATATTATGGAACGGCATGAATTTGATACCGTGATACATCTTGCATGTACAGCAGATAATGATTTAGATAATATAATTACAGAATTAGAAATGCAGGAAAATGACGAGTGCAATGCGTTTATTTATAAACTTGCGCTTGCAAATAAAGTTAAGCAATTTATTTTAATCAGCACAACACAAGTATATCAAGTGCCGAAAACAAGAGAGCCTTTGCATGAAGATGATTTTACAAAGCCTGTAACAAATTATGCAAAATTAAAATCAGCGTCTGAACAAAAATTATCTTTGGATATTGGTCGCAGACCGGATATGACAGTTGCAATTATTAGACTTGCACCGATATATACACAAGATTTCTGTGCGAATCTGGAGGCAAAAATTACAGACCCGAAAGATAATACAAAATTTATTTATCGTACTGGAGAATATGGCTTTCATATGTGCTGTCTGCATAATTTGGTAGATTTTTTATTAAATTTTGTACAGTCTGCATTTGAAGACAGTAATTTAACAGGGATATATAATATGGCAGATAAATATTTAGTCATGGCTTCTGAAATTGTAAATTACATGAAGCAATATCATAGATTAGGCATTGTATTACAGAGAAATCTGCCAAAAGCGAGTTTAAAGGCAATACAAACTGTGATTGCCAGTAAAGAAATGAAAATGAATTATAGATTTCTGGATTTTACAAAAATCATGAATAATACAACGTTTGATATTAGTAAAGCTGCAAAATTCTGTTCATTCCGATGGGATATTAATCATACTAAATAATAAATTTAATTAATAAAAGCCCTCAGATTTGATATCTGAGGGCTTTATTATGATTAAATAAAAAAATATTATCCAGTAGCAAGACCTACCACAATTTGCATCACTGTGAGAGAATCATCAGCATCTATGATACCATTTCCATTGAAATCACAAACTGATATGATGGAATCTGATACAGATTCTTTTCCAAGAACAATTTTGGTCAGCATAACAACATCTGCAATGCTAACAACACCATCACCTGTGGCATCACCTTTTACTGTAGATGCACTAAGATTCACTATAACTGTTCTCATATATGTTTTACCGTTGCAAGTCGCAAGAATATTCGCAGAGCCTTCCTGCTTTGCATGTAAAGTACCGTCTTTGTCTACAGTCACAACAGCAGGATTTGCAGAAATCCAAGTTACTTCTTCTGTTGCGTCCGGATATTCCAAAACAATAGGCGTGTTAATATCTTCCATAATTAATTCGCCTTTGTCTGCAATACTGTAATGGAATAGTTCTAACACAGTAACATCACAAGTAAGAAGATGCTCATTAACAAGTACTCCAATTTTGCATTTGCCAGGAGAAACCGCACTAACAACACCATTTTGGTCTACCTCTGCAATTGTTAAATCATCGGAGAACCAGAAAGGCTCACCACTTACATTTGCAATCTGCAATTGTTGTTTTGCATTTGGATTTAGTTGCAAAGTTGTATAATTTAATGCTTCACTGTCCGGATTACATAAACTAATTTTGCCATTGCTAGAATTATTTACTAATTCATCAATAATATTTGTTTTTGTATCTGCATACCAATAAGCATCAGAACTGTCCATACCGGTCCAGACAAATTCAAGCCCGAAATCTCCGCCATCAACATTTTCTGAGATATCAAAATATAACGTTGCAATTGCTTCTTCTTGTAGTGTACTAGCAGTTGTTCTTCCATCATCACCCCCGCCAACGAACCAAATTAAATGCGCATCTGGATTACATACAATTTCAAAAGCCCTTCCGGCATTAGTAAGCATTTCTGTACCTGTGTAAATTAAATTTTCATTGTAGCGAATCCCAAACGAACTTGCAAGAAATCCATTTTGATTATTAGAAGCAATTAAATTAACACCAATATTACGAGATTCTGAAATATCTTCTGCTTGCACTGTAGTGTTCTGAATGCTTAGTAAAGGAGTATTTGTTGCAGATACTTGGAAGAATGGCATATTAGCCAGTGCAATCACTGCTGTCAAATAACCTATTAATGTTTTTTTCTTGTTAATCGTACCTTTATTCCTCATAAAAATCAGCCTCCTTTAAATAAAATAATAATTAAACTTGTTATATTTTTCTTAAAATATACAAAAAGTATTTTAAAATTCCTGATCTTAATCGTTTCACGTATATATTAGGAATATTATAGCACATATTTTATGATTTTACCACTGTTTTTATTAACTTTCT
>CAMWHN010000287.1 GCA_947174085.1 uncultured Ruminococcus sp. | reverse complement strand
TGACAATAGTATAATTTAGATGTATAATAATAGTATTAGCAACGTTATTTGTGAAAAAATATTTAGAAAATCTTTTGACAGTAGTTCCAATGTGTAAATATTGGAGTTTTTTTGTTTCATTTAGAGAATAACAAACAGATTTTTTGACGTAAAAAAATGAAAAAAAGAAAGGCTTGATGATTTACTAATGAAAACAAAGTTAGACCCAAAATCACAAACGACAAAAACAGTTATTATTGCAAAGAAAAAAATAAATACAGCAGAACAGACAGAACCTGTAGAAACAGAATCAAGAGAAATTCCTTTACCAATGAAAAAATTAGTATTAAAAAATTCTTCTGTATCAGAACAAGAAGAACCAGAACCAGAATTAGAAACAGAATCTATTGTAACAGAAGAAAAATCAGCGTGGAACGGATTTGGAAAATTTGCAATTATTGCAATTTGTGCCGGTGCTATCTGTGGTTTGTTATTAGCAATCGGTATTGGAAAAAATAGTACTGCAACAAAAAATTCAATTTCCGATTCTGATGAAGAAGCAACTCCAACAGAAATAACATCTGAAATAGTAGAATCGCAGACTGAATTTTCTACAGAATCAACTACGGAAGAAACGACAGATAATATAGTAATTATTGACCCTGATAAACCAATGATAGCATTAACTTATGATGATGGACCTGCATTAGGTTCGTCAGAGAAAATTGTTGATATATTAAAGCAATATGGCGCACATGCCACTTTTTTTCTGGTAGGGAATAATATTACAGAAGAAACAGGAAAAATTATTCAACAAGAATTTGAGGCAGGCTGTGAAATTGGAAATCATACACAGTCACATCAAAATCTTAAAAAATTAGACGTGGATTCTGGTATGTTGCAATTAAAAAACTGTGATGATAAAATTTGTGAGTATATTGGCGAAAAGGCAACGCTTGTCAGACCGCCTTATGGTGCGTATGATGACGAAATTAGAGAAGCTGATAAAAGAGTATTTGTTTACTGGTCGTTAGAATCAAGTGACTGGAAATGGGACGATGCAGACAAAATTTATGAAGTTGTCATGGAAAATATCAGTGATGGGGATATTGTACTTATGCATGATATTCATGAAGAAACTGCAAAAGCATCAGAAAAATTAATCCCTGATTTAATTGACATGGGTTATCAGCTCGTGACTGTTAGTGAATTAATGTATTATAGAAATTTGCAGGCAGAAGATGGTATGGTATTATTTAACGTGCATCCAGAAACGCCTTTGTATAATAGCCTGTATGGAACAACAGAATTTACAGATAACACAGAAAAAACAGAATCAGATGAAGATGAACCAGAATAATAAAAACCGCTTGCGATTAAAAGCAAGCGGTTTTTAATGGAATTATTTTAGATAATATATTTTTTGCTTGCAAATGAATTAATTTTGTAGTATAATAATAACAGGAATTATGCCACGGTTTGAAAATAGGGGGAAGAAAATTGACAGCATTAGAAATTTTACAGCAAAAATTTGGCTATCATAGTTTCCGGAAGGGACAAGCAGAATTAATTACACATATTTTGCAGGGACAAGATGTATTAGGCATTATGCCAACAGGTGCAGGAAAATCTATTTGTTATCAAATTCCAGCATTATTATTATCAGGATTAACAATTGTAGTAACACCATTAATTTCACTTATGCAAGACCAAGTAAATGCCTTACAAGCCAACGGCATTCCCGCAATGTTTTTGAATAGCATGACAGATAGGCTGACTTATAAAGAAATTTTTAGAAATATTTATCAAGGACAGCTTAAAATATTATATGTTGCACCAGAGAGATTAGAAACAGCAAGTTTTTATAGACTTGCAAAAGAAGTTTTTATTTCTATGATAGTCGTTGATGAAGCACATTGTGTTTCTCAATGGGGACAAGATTTTCGCCCCAGTTATTTAAAAATTTTGTCTTTTTTGCAATATATTCCTGTACGTCCAGTTATTAGTGCATTCACGGCAACGGCAACGCAGGAAGTCGCAAATGATATGATTAAAATTTTAGGTATGCATCAACCATTTTGCTTGTCTACAGGCTTTGACAGGAAAAATCTTTATTTTGCTGTAGATTATCCCAAAGATAAATTTCATGCATTGATAGAAATTTTGCGGAAACGTCCGGAAGAAACCGGTATTATTTACTGTATTTCCAGAAAAATGACGGAACAAGTTGCAATAGACTTAAATCATAATGGCTTTTCAGCAGTATGTTATCATGCAGGATTAAGTGACGAAGAACGCAATAAAAATCAGCAGGATTTTATTTATGATAGAATTAAATTAATCGTAGCAACAAATGCATTTGGTATGGGCATTGATAAATCTAATATTAGTTTTGTTGTGCATTATAACATGCCGAAAAATTTAGAAAGTTATTATCAGGAAGCCGGACGTGCCGGCAGAGATGGAAGCCATGCCGATTGTATTTTATTATATCACCCGAATGATATTAAAATCAATGAATTTTTAATTGAAAATTCCGGACAGAATGAACAGCTTGATGAATCTACAAGAATACAGATTCGTCAGAAAGAAAAAAAAAGATTGCAATTTATGCAGTTTTATTGTAAAGAAACTAGCTGTCTAAGAAAATATATGTTGGAATATTTTGGAGAGCAAGCACCAGAATATTGTGGAAATTGTAGTTTTTGTCAGGCAAATTCTGAAAAATTTGAAATTACACTGGAAGCACAGAAAATTATTTCTTGTATTTATAGATTATATCAGAAAAATATGTTTTTATCTGAAAGCGAAATTGCGAATATTTTACATGGCAATCCTGCAAAACAATATGAGCTATATCAAAATATTTCTACTTATGGGATTATGAAAGAATATTCTGTGAAACAATGTCTTGCTATGATAAAATTTCTAGTACATGAAAATTGGATTTCTAAAACAGAACACGGAATTTTAAAATTAAATCGTAGTTCTGCAATGGTATTAAAACAAAATCAAAA
>CAMWHN010000286.1 GCA_947174085.1 uncultured Ruminococcus sp. | reverse complement strand
ATAATTTCAGATAGATTATTAACAGAAATGATGTCAGAAGTTATTTTTCATGCAGAACAAATGCTTGATAAACCCACTGAATTTGAAATACTTGCTGTAACAGCGTATTTGCTGTTTGCAAGAACAAAATGCAAAATTGCTATTATAGAATGCTGTATGGGTGGCGATACGGATTGTACTAATATCAATCAGCAAGCTTTATTAGCGATGATTACAAATATTCAAAAAGACCATTGTGCTTTTTTGGGGAATACTCTTGCAGAAATTGCCTTGCATAAAGCAGGCATTATAAAATATAATTCTCCTGTTTTGACTAGCGAAAAAAATTTAGAAGCATTGCAAGTGATTAAAAATCAGGCTAATTTATTACATGCGGAATGTTATTTTACTGAAAATTTAGTACAGGATAATCGTTTTACGCTTGATGGAACAGAATTAATTTGTCAAGATTTTGGCAAATTATATTTATCTTTGTTGGGATTATATCAGCCTGAAAATGCAAATCTTGTATTAAACGCTGTAAAAATTCTTAGAAAATTAAATATTAAAATTTCAAATCAAGCTGTTCAAAACGGTCTTGCTAGTTGCGAATGGCATGGAAGATTTGAATTATTTTCTAAAAAGCCTTATATTATTTTTGATGGTGCGCATAATCCTGATGGCATGAAAATTTTAACTCAAAGTCTTAAAAAATATTTTTCTGAAAAAAGTACTGTGATAATGGGCATTATGGCAGATAAAGATAATTCTGGTTATGCGGAATTGTTAGAACCTTGTGCTAATAATATTATTACTGTTCAGGCAAATCATAAACGTGCGCTTGATTCTGAAATTTTAAAAAATAGTTTACAAGAAAAAATACCAGATATTAGTATCATTTCATGTGACTCTGTTGAGAATGCGCTTAAAAAAGCTTTGCAAGATTCTTCGCAAATTATCTGTCTGGGGTCGTTGTATTTATATCCCGAATTTTATCAAGCTGTAAAAAAATTAGAAAAATTTAGCTGATTATGATTTTTCATGAAAAAATACTTGCTTTTTTGTATGTTTTGATGTATAATAAAAGCAAAGTATTTTTTTGTTTAGAAAGGATTTGAGAAAATATGAATTTAAATTTAACAATTGGTTTTATTGGTGCTGGTAACATGGGGACTGCTATTATGAAAGGTATTGCAGGAAGTAATTTGCAGGCAAAAGTATTTGCATTTGATACGGATTCTGAAAAATTAAATAAATTACAGGAATATGCTGTAATGGCTTGTAATTCTGGTCTGGAAGTTTTGCAAAAATGTAAATATGTATTCTTAGCTGTAAAGCCTCAAATGTTTGATGAAGTACTTGCACAGATTGCAGACGGCGTAAATGAAAATACTGTATTAATTTCTATTGCTGCCGGAATCACAGCAGAATATATTAGAAACAAAACAAATGCAAATGCAAAAGTTGTTTTAGTCATGCCAAATACGCCATTGTTATTAGGCGCAGGAGCGTCAGCTTTGGCAAAATCTGAACAGACTACAGAGGAAGAATTTGAAGTCGTTTGCAATATTTTTAATTCTTGTGGCATAACGGCTACTATTCCAGAAAATAAAATGAAAGAAATTATTGCCATTAATGGCAGTAGTCCTGCGTTTATTTATTTATTTGCAAAAGCATTTGTAGATTATGCTTCTCAAGTAGACATCTCACAAGAAATTGCATTGCCGTTATTTGCACAGAGCTTAATTGGCAGTGCTAAAATGCTAACAGATTCTGGTTATTCTATTGAGGAATTAATTAAAATGGTTTCTTCTCCAGGGGGAACAACGCTAGCCGGACTAGATGAATTATACAAAGGCGAACTTGAAAAAATAGTGAATCACGCTTGCGAAGCTTGCACCAAAAGAGCCTATGAATTATCTAAATAATTAATAATTTTAATTTTTCATAATATTCAGAACATATGCATATATTCTGTTAAAAAGGAGCTATGCATATGACAATTTTGAAACAACGGACAAGCCAAATGCTTGTATTATTTCTCGCTGTATTCGCAGGTGTAATTTTAGGCAGTATTCTGCATGCGCTTTATCCCACATGGGCAATCTGGAAAAATGTAACGTTCTTGCAAGGTATGGGCTTAAATAGTATACATAGCAAAATATTTTATTATATTTTAACACCATTTTTCTGGCTTGCTATATTGGGCGCATTGGGATTATCAGCCGTTGGACTTGTGGGCGCACCAGTCGTATTATTTCTAAGAGGTACAGCTTTAGGTGCGATTCTGGAATTATTATATTTAGCAAATGGCTTGAAAGGTATTTTAATTGCATTATTATTTATTATGCCTTATGCATTTAGTGCGACAATAATTATGACACTCGGCGCAAGAGAAACATTTCGGTTTTCTATGCAAATTGCAGGACTCGTCTGTGAGAAAACACAGGAAAATTTAATTTCTGTGCAGTTATATGTGATTCGATTTCTGGTATTATTTGCTTTATTAGCAATATTAGGAATTTTACAATGTTTCTGGTTTCAATATGGTTATCCTGTATTTATGAATTTTTATTAAATTTTAATTTGTTTAATTTGAAAGGAATGATGTAAAAAAATGGGTTTATTCGAAAATTCTATTAAAACAGGTGCAGGCATTGCAAAAGACGCTCCTAAAAAAAAGCCTTTTTTTCAGTATTGGGAAATTGCTTTCCGAAAATTCTGGAAAATTATTGATATTAATATGATAATGGCTTTAGGATTTCTACCGTTAGTAATTGCCGGATTAGTAATTTATTATTTTGCTGAAAATTATGCTAAACCGGCTTTATTGCTTGCAGGTGGACTAGTTATTTTATTTGCCGTTTGTTTTGGCCCTTTACTAGCTGGCTGTACACAGGTTTTGAGAAACTTCGCAAGAGAAAAGCCAATTTTTTTATTAGATACGTTTTTTAAGGCTTTTAAAAATAATTTTAAACAAGCTTGTTTTGTAGGAATCATTGATTTAATTATGATAATT
>CAMWHN010000285.1 GCA_947174085.1 uncultured Ruminococcus sp. | reverse complement strand
ATATTAATTCTAGTGCAGAAACATTAGAAGATTCTGAATATTTAATTTACAATAACAATTTACTGTATTTAAAATACCAAAATACTGGCGAATGTCTATTATATCGCCCAAATGTGATACAAGAATTTACAGGTGAAGAAATTCCAGAAAACTGGAATCCTTTGGAAAACAGCACAAATTTAGGCGAGGTAGCAATTGCAGACTATGATAAAAGAGTATATTTTAATAACGAATATATAAATCCATGGAAAGATTATGAAGAAATAATAATTTCGCTAAATGGACAAGAAACTTATGGTTACATGATTGAAACAATTCTGTACTGTTATTTGGAACAGATACAACAAAACGGCTGGTTATCATCTTTATATGAAATAACTATGATGCAAGACTGTGAATTATTAGAATTTTCTAATGGTATGCAAGGTCTTTATATTACACTAAAATTAGATGTCCCTAAAACAGGTCTTAATATTAGCAGTACACAAAAATTAGCTTTTCTGAATGACGAACAGCAACTACGCCCACAGGAAATAAAATTATTAATGTTCAGCACCAATTCTATTGCATATATGGAATTACCTGCAATTCTTACACAAGAACCTGATACAATAGAAACGCTTTCCGGTACATATTGTACAGTAAATGAAGCTTGTTCTGTTCTTTCAGATTATCTTAGTCAAGACTATATTTATACTGTTGATAGTATTAGCCTTTTATATCAAAATTTGTTTTTATATCAGGATAATCAATATGCTGGCATAGTCCAAGCTCCTATGTATCATTTTATTATTAATAATCCTGATGTAAATAGCCCTTATCCAGTCATTTATGCTGATATTGCACTTGATACCAAACAATTATATATCAGCTATTAATTTATGAAATTTTAAAAAGGAGATGTATATTTATGAAAAAAATAATGTTACTTACTTTACTTACTAGTGTATTATTATCATGCACAGCTTGCAAAAAAAATCAAGAAAATCCGGAAACAATTCCAGAAACTACAGCTATCATAGAAACAACCACAACACAATCAGAAATGACAACTAATACTAATATTAATACTAATTTAAAATTAGAAACAAAATCAACTACTACAACAAATAGTAATTCTGAATCAAATGCAAATTCTACGACTAGTAGCACAAGCGTGACAAGCTTATTATCTTGCACAGCTCCTATCATAAAATCTATAGAATCAACAGAAGTTACAGAATCGCCATTACAATTAGAAATGCAAGAAGCGTTACAAATTGCCCTTGATGAAGAAGAACGTCAGGCTATTCAAAATGTGCAAACAGAAACAGAAAAATTAATGTATTATAAAAACCCTACACTTGATTTTGATAAGAATAATTTTCAGAATCTTGGCATTAAAAATTTTGGACTCTCAATACCAAGCTCAAGTCATGGCTCTAACATACATAAATATTTTTTTGAAACAAAATCTATGTCAGGTAGAAATCTGCTACAAATGCAGAAAATGGCAAATGATTTTGCAAATGTTGAAATGAATATTGATAAAATTAATTCCAGTGCGGAAACTTTGGAAGATTCTGAATATTTAATTTATAATAGCGATTCGTTATATTTAAAATATCAAAATACAGGCGAATGTCTAGCATATCGTCCTGATATGATTCAAGAATTTACTGGAGAAGAAATTTCAGAAAACTGGAATCCGCTTGCAAATAGCATAAATTTAGGCGAAGTAACTGGCTATACAGAAAAAAATTATATTCTTGATGGGGAATATACTTGTTTATCTGATATTTATACTTTTCTTTATGATTATTTTGAACAGGCATATCAAAATGGTTGGATATCTTGCACTTTAGGTTGGACGTCCTGTACTTTAGGTTGGATTCATGAATGTGAATTATTAGAATTTTCCAACGGCATACAGGGATTTTATATCACAGTACAATTATTTTACAGTGAAACCAATATAGAAATTGATAACACTGCAAAATCAGCTTTTCTGAACGAAGAACAACAAATACACCCTCAAGAAATTAAAATTTTAATGTTTCGTCCAGATTCTATTGCTTATATACAATTACCAACTATTCTCACACAAAAACCTGATACAATAGAAACACTTGACAGTACATATTGTACACTAAATGAAGCCTGTGCAGTTCTTTCTGATTATTTGAGTCAAGACTATGTTTATCCTGTTGAAAATATGGAAATTAACTATCAAACATTGTTTTTCTATCAAGACAATCAATATGCTGGTATGGTACAAGTTCCCATGTATCATTTTGTGATTGCTAACCCTGATAGCAATATTCCTTATCAAACAATCTATGCAGATATTGCACTGGATACTAAGCAATTATATATCAGCTATTAATTTTAAAATTTTAAATTCAAAAAGGAGATATTTATTTATGAAAAAAATAATATTATTTACTCTGCTCGCTAGTATGATTTTATCCTGTACTGCTTGTAAGAAACAGCAAGAAAATCTGGAAACAATTTCAGAAACTACAGACATTACAGAAACAATCGCAACACAATCAGAAATCATAATAAATACTACAATTCATTCAGAATCAGACTCTGAATCTAAAGCAAGTACTAATTCTGAAACAAGTGCAACCAGTATTACAAACACGATAACTACTACAAGTTTATCTTCTGAAACAACAGCTCCCAATATCGCTACAACAGACCCGACTGAATCACCATTACAATTAGAAATGCAGGAGGCATTACAAAATGCGCTTGACGAAGAAGAACGTCAAGCGATTCAAGACGTTCAGGAAACAAGAGAGACTTCTATTTACTATAAAGATCCTACACATGATTTTGATAATAATAATTTTTCAAATCTTGCTTTTATGGAAACTGCTTCTTTTCCAAAAATCAAAACCAATAATGGCTATAATGTTCATACCTATTTTTTTGAGGCAAAATCTATGTCAGGAAATAATTTACTACAAATGCAGAAAATGGCGAATTATTTTGCAGACGTTCAAATTAATATCGAAAAAATTAATG
>CAMWHN010000284.1 GCA_947174085.1 uncultured Ruminococcus sp. | reverse complement strand
GAGCTAAACAGAATGTTACAAAACAATCTGAAAATTAATTTTTTTAATTAAATAATTTTTATTGTTGTAAATTTAAAAAAATAGCTATTTTACATATATGCTACGAAAAGTAGCACAAAAATATCAGAATGGAAACTATAATTGCTTGTAAATTTTCTGATTTTCTAGTATAATGAAAACATTAAATAACATAGGAGGTCGCTAAAATGACGTTTGCAGAAAAATTAAAAGAATTACGTAAGAAGACGCACATGTCTCAGGAGACACTTGCAGAAAAATTAGGTGTATCCCGTCAGGCAGTTACAAAATGGGAAACAGACAGAGGTATCCCAGATATCAGTAACATGATGATGATTTCATCTCTGTTTGGCATCAGTGTGGATGAATTTTTATCTGAGGAAAAATCGGCAGTCATGCGTAAGGGTTATCTTTATGAAAGCACGACAGAATATGATATTGATGGAGTTAAATCTTTTGATATGAAGCTTGGCGGTGCTGCTAAAGTGATTGTTATCGGCAGTAATGACGAGAAAATCAAAGTCAGACTGGCATCCGATACACTGAAAACGCTGAAACAGGATTTCAAGGTAAAAATTGATGATGTGAAGAAACGAATTGATATTGATGTGAAGCGCATGAATAAAATGACAGAGGCAACTGCAAAATCCGAACTTTTGATTGAAATTATCCTGCCGAATAAATATCTTTCTCATGTAGAGCTGAATGTCAACTGCATGGAATTACATTTGAATCATCTGGAATGCAATAACATCGAATTTACTGGAAAGACTGTCAGAATGAATGTGGATTCTGTTTCCAGTATGATTGAAGTCAACTGTAATCTGGATATGAATATCATTTGTCAGAATCTGAATGGTTCTTTTAACCTGAATCAAATTTCTGCAACTTCTGAAATCAGCATTCCGAAAAATTTTAGATTCAGAACAATTGTGAAAGGTATTGCAAATTTCGTCAGCTATCAGAAACAGGGAAAAGTGGCAGAAGATTTTTCAGACGAAGAAGCAGAAAATATCATCGAACTGAACGGAATGAAGAGTGAACTTTTGATTCAATATAGGGAGGATTAAAATCATGTATGCATACAAACCCAAGAAATTTTATTTAACAGTATTTGGCTTGACATGGCTGTTCTGGATTCTAGCAATTATATTCAATGAGGGGACTTCACTTTACATTTTCATGTTGCTTGGTCTGCTAATGCCCGCTACAACGGCAATTGTCACCGTGTTAACTTCTAAAAATCAGGCTTTGAAAGATGATTTCAAGCGGAAATTGATTGGCTTCTATCGTATCAAACCGCTAAATATTTTGCTTGCTGTCGCAATTTTTGCTATGATTGTAACAAGTTCAATTGGAATTTCTATTCTGTTTGGCGGTTCAACAAAGCAGTTTGCATTTACAGAAGATTTTTCTTTCTCAATTGGTGGGGCATCAGCATTACTGACAATTCTGGTAGCTTCTACAATCGAAGAACTTGGCTGGAGAGGTTACGGAGAAGATGCAGTGGGAGCATATCACAGTTGGTTCACAGAATCAATTATTTTTGGCTGTATCTGGGCTTGCTGGCATCTTCCGCTGTTCTGGATTCCAGGAACATATCAATATGGACTGCACAAAATGGGTGTGTTGTATGTCCTGAATTTTCTTCTAAGTGTGATTCCACTGGATTTTTTGCAGACATGGGTCTATGTCAAGAATAACCGAAGTATGCTAGCAACTATTATTTTTCATCTGTTTATCAATATCATGCAGGAAAAAATTGCCATGACTCCTGAAACAAAATGCATTGAAACATTGGTTGTGGCTATTACAGCTGTGATTATTGTATTGACAAATAAAGAACTGTTTTTTGAAAAGAAACACATTGGCAGGCTATTGGAACATCACTAAAATAAATGAATATATAATTAATTAATAAATTATCCTTGTTTTGCTCTTGCTTCAATATCTTTGCGAAATAAAGCTTTAAATACTGTTCTAACAAAAGGCTGTATGAAAAATAATTGACTGAAAAATGCAAACGGAAAATTATAACAAACTAATTTCACCCAATTTGCAAGTAATGTCAGAATAGAAAAACCCATGTAATATGGATAATAAAGCCATGCCGCAATAAAACTCATGACTGGACACATAATTCCCACCGTTGCACAAATAATTGCTGTCTCAAAAATAACAGGGTGTGTTGTCTTCATATCAAATACTTTACATGCAAGTCTAAACGATGCCGGACTTCCGACTAACATTTCTAATAAGTATGCAAGACAAAATTCTACTAACACAATTGCCCATATTGGAACTAGCTTTCCGCATAGCATAACGCCACCCTGTGTTTTGATTGCAGAAAGAACGCTCGACTCTCCAGTCACACTCATGAGCGTACTGCCATTAATCACATACAGGCTGTAAAATACATACCCATGCACCGTGATAATTACCGTCAGTAACGCAAAAATACATCTTTGAAATTGATTTCTTGGCATATAAATTTCTCCTTTTCATAATTTCGACAAACAAAAAACATGTTTTCCTTTAGAAATCTAAATACGCTGTGCCGTAATCAGATTTACATACCCAAAGGTAAAACATGTGTCGTTTGTCTTTATTCTATTACTTAATTATTATAGCATAAAATTCTTAATTTGTCAAGCATAAAAATTATGATAAATTATATTTATCAAATAAATAATTTTCTTCATCACGGGAGTCGTTACTAACTTCTAGTAATAAATTCATTGACGCATTTAGCATTGTAATACTTTTAGAGTAACTATCAATCGCATTCCATAAGCTTTTCACTGCTTGCAAACTATCTAGTATTACAATCTCTACCCATATCTTTTTTACTAAAATATACACTATTTCATTGTTTTTTAATTGCATACAATTCATTATCCATTGATAGATAGCCAATTCATCAGA
Organism: uncultured Ruminococcus sp.; assembly: GCA_947174085.1. Lineage (GTDB taxonomy): Bacteria > Bacillota > Clostridia > Oscillospirales > Ruminococcaceae > UBA3855. The sequence goes on along the minus strand of CAMWHN010000284.1, from coordinate 72 downwards.
ATTTGCTAATATTTTAGAATCAGGTTGCTTTGTTTGAGAATAGTAACCTATTTCAGACAAATGATTTAAAAT
>CAMWHN010000283.1 GCA_947174085.1 uncultured Ruminococcus sp. | reverse complement strand
CCCCTGTATTAAAGCACGTCACCTGAAATGACTCAAGCTTGTCAAGCGTCATATCCATAGCCCGGGTAGCCGCAACATCGGCAAGAGATGTACGGAAGTAGATCTCTGCATTTGTCCACTCGTAGACGTCCGGCTCTGCCGCCTCCTTTGAGCAGGAGGCGGCAAAGACAAACGCTCCCAGAGCAAAATATGTCACTCTTATTATATTAAAAAATTTATTTTCTGATTGTTTCAAGTAATTCACCTCTTTTCTTTTTTTGATTTTAGCATAGAAAAACTTAAAAATAAAATCACTGCAACTGCAAACGCTCCAGAAATTATTTCCATATTTCTTGCATAACTTGTTTTAATATCGCCAAATGTTCCAAGCATAGAGCATTCCAGCGAAAACATAGAACCAATACTACTTCCGACTGCAATATTACGCAAAATAATTAATTGGCAATTTTTTGTTTTATTTGCTTTTATAATATTAATAATTGAAATTGTCATTTGATAAAAAGTATAAGTCGCTATTGTAATAATAATAATAATATGATAAATAGTAGTTTTATTTTCTGTAATGCTTAAACAAATAATGCCTGACATGGTAATCGCAAGAAAAATCATAGCAATGCCATTATAAATTAAAACATTTTTATTTTTTGAAGCAATCACACTGAAACGCATCAAAGCAAGTATGATATAATAGACAAACATAGTAATATGCCATGGCGATTGGTAAACAAAAGCAAGGACTACTTGAAACAAACTGTACAGGAAATTCCAGCCCATACTGAATGAAGTTGTGACAAATAGTCTGAAAATGCTATCACTTGTTAATTTATCCCATAAAGCATTATTTTTAATCTTCACTTTCGGCAATATCTTTTGCAAGCTCCATAATTTCAAAAGCATATTTCTGTTTGCTTTTTTCAAGTTTTTTCTTATAAATAGGGTAATTTACCCCTGCACCAATCATACCTAGTATGCCTAAAATAATTCCAGCAATCATGAAAACAGTAGAACCATCACCAATTACTTTCATAGAGAGGCACATGCCCACTCCCATTACAAGTGCGGAAATAATACCAAGTGTGTAAGTAAATACAGTTGCAGGCATTTTTGCTTTTGCGTCAAGTCTTTTCAGTCTTAATATTTTTGATGTGTCTTTGGGTGCGTATTCACTCGCCAGTGTTTGTGCATAAATCTTATCTGTGTTCATAATAATTGAACCTCCTTTTCTTGATAATCCTATTATATCAGAAAAGGAGATTCAATGGAACAACAAGAAATCTATTTTATGTTGATTTCAGAATTTTATTGCAATATTTTAAGAATTTGCAAACGCCTGTTTTAAATCCTGAATAATATCTTCTGTATTCTCAAGACCAACGGAAAGGCGAATCATTCCTGCATCAATTCCAGCAGCAATAAGCTGTTCATCTGTTAATTGTCTATGTGTCATACTTGCAGGGTGAAGCACACAAGTTCTGATATCCGCAACATGTACTTCACGGGAGGCAAGTTTTAATGCGTCCATAAAACGTGTTGCTCTCTCACGACCACCTTTGATAGTAAATGAAATGACACCACTGCAACCATCAGGCAAATATTTCTTTGCTCTTTCATAATATTTATCTGTTTTCAATCCTGGGTAACTGACTGATTCAACATCTTCGCAATTTTGTAAAAATTCAGCAACACACATTGCATTCTTGCAGTAACGTTCCATTCTGACAGCAAGTGTTTCTAACCCAAGATTTAACAAAAATGCTGAATTTGCAGCAGGATAACAACCGAAATCACGCATTAACTGCATTCTGGCTTTGATAATATATGCCATATTGCCGAAACTTTCTGTATACACAACACCATGATAACTTTCATCAGGTTCTGTAAATTCAGGAAAATTACCGTTTGTCCAGTCAAATTTACCACTGTCGACAATCACACCGCCACCCTGCAATGCATGTCCGTCCATATATTTTGTTGTAGAATGTACCACAATATCTGCACCAAATTCAAATGGTCTGCAAAGTATCGGTGTCGGAAATGTATTATCTACTATCAAAGGAATGTTATGTGCATGTGCAAAATTTGCAAAACGTTCAATATCAAATACATTCAGTGCTGGATTTGCAAGTGTTTCTCCGAAAACAAGTCTTGTATTAGGCTTAATTGCCTGTTCCAGTGTTTTTTCATCTGCTTCAGGGTCAACGAAAATACATTCAATGCCTAATTTTTTTAACGAAACAGCAAATAAATTAATTGTCCCGCCATACAGGGAACTAACTGCTAATATACTATCTCCTGCATTGCAGAGATTTAATACAGATAACAAAGATGCTGCTTGTCCGCTAGTGGTACACATTGCACCAACGCCACCCTCAAGAGAGGCAATTTTTTTCTCTACTGCGTCTACAGTAGGATTTGCAAATCTGGAATACATGCATTCTGTCGGCATGTCGAATAAATCTGCAATATGCTGTGTAGAATCAAATACATAAGTTGTACTTTGCACAATCGGCAATGCACCAGGTGCGCCATTTTCTCTGACATAGCCTTCATGCAGGCATTTTGTTTCAATTTTCATGATAGAATAACTTCCTTTCTGAATTTTAATCATAGCTTATTATAGCATATTTTTTCAGTAATTGCAAGCCCATAAAAAAAAATGTTCCACGTGGAACATTTTTTAATGTATGCAAATAATTATTTATGAAACTATATGTTCTTCAAATAATTATTTTTTGCTAATAGTAAATCAAATATATTTATTATGCCATCATGATTGAAATCTACTGCTTTCCAGTTCGGCAAATCGCCTGTATTTAATAGCCATTTTTGCAGTGTAATAATATCTGATATATTAAATACGCCGTCTTTATTAGCATCACCTGTGAGAATTTCTGGAGCTGTCCCAAGAGAGACAAAATTTCTTTCATATTTTTCAGCATAGGCTTGTGCTGTGGAATTTTCATAGCCGTAAATTGTCGTTGTATTAGGAATTGTAAACTCGCTTTCATCAATTTT
>CAMWHN010000282.1 GCA_947174085.1 uncultured Ruminococcus sp. | reverse complement strand
ATGCTATTTTTTCTAACAGATATACTTGACAGTTGTTTAGACAGCGTGTTATAATAGTGATATATAAGATAACTAAAGGGGTGTAAAACAAAAAATGGTTTATGTAACAGGTGACATGCACGGCGAGTGGGAGAGATTTAAAACAAAGGAAATTAAAAAATTAAAACAAGGGGATATCTTAATCATATGCGGAGATTTTGGCTTTATCTGGGATAATAGCCGAAAAGAAAAACAAATTTTAAGTAAAATGGCAGATTTGCCATTTACAATTGCCTTTTTAGACGGTTGTCATGAAAATTATGATTTATTATTAGCCTATCCGCAAGAAGTCTGGCATGGCGGTAAAATTCATAGAATTGCGCCGAATATTATTCATCTTATGCGAGGACAAATATTTGAAATCGAAAAAAGAAGCTTTTTTGTATTTGGTGGCGGTCATAGCCAAGATTTTGAATATCGCACAACAGATACTTGGTGGAAACAAGAACGTCCTACTCATAAAGAAGTAGAAAACGCTGTTAAAAATTTACAGAAACATCATAACAAAGTAGATTATGTATTGACACATGAACCGCCGGCAATGCTGAAAGATTGTTTGGGTGTTGATGTGTCACAAAGACTGGAAATGCATGCTTTTTTTGCAGATATGATTAAGGCTTGTAATTATCGAAAATGGTTTTTTGGCAAGTGTCATATTGATAAATATATTCCAGTTAAGTTTTTTGCTGTGTTTGCGCAAATCTTGCCTGTCACTGTCAAAGATACTGACTTATAAATTTAAACAATAAACAGGGCATAACTTAAATTATTCCCTGTTTATTGTTTATTCTGTTTTTTGAAATACACGTTTGAGTAAATTTAATTTTTCCATAAAACTTGCGCAAGCGACTTCTTCATAAGTATTATTTAACACAAGTGAAATGCATTCTCTTGCAACAGTTGCCATGCAGATAGTAATAAATGTTTTTAATTCTTCTTTATCATGAATATTTAATTTTTCTAAATTAATTAATCGAAGTGCTTCGCTCAAAATAGGGTGTTTTTCAGCCGAAAAATCATTATCTTGCCAAATTCGATGATAAAATTCCGCATTGCAAAACAAATGCTGGCGGTATAATTTAGAATCTTTATAGCAAAGCATTCGCACACCAAATCTAAAAGCTTCTTCTAGTCCAATAAAATAATCACCATCATGTTTTTTTAAAGTTTGAATAAATCTCTCAATCATTAAGCGATTATAATCAGATAATAAATATATATAAATATCTTCTTTGCTCGTAAAATACTGGTAAAAACTCCCTCTTGAAATTCCGCATTGATGCACGACATTATAAATTGAAAATTCTTCATAAGGCACACGAGTAATTTCTGCTTTAATAGCATCAACAATATGCTGTTGCTTCACATAAGAAAGTCTATAAAATAATTCTGTTGGCATAATGACACGACCTTTCTAAATATTTTGCATTTTTATTTTATCACGTCTATCTAATAAATTTCATGAATTTTTTTTAATAAAATCATGAATTTTCTGTTAATCTTAGTAAAATCACAAGTAATTATTTTTTCTAAAATTTAACAAATATTGTAATGCATAAAATTTTTAATTTCTCACATACTAGAATTACTGGAGGTGAGAATATGACTTCAAAAGAATTATTATATCTGGAAGACGCATTAGGACATGAAGCATTTTTTAAATCTAAGTGCTATGAAACAGCGTCCGCATTACAGGACGAAAATTTGAAACACTGTGCAGAACAAATGGCACAGTCACATGAACAAATTTTTTCAAGCTTGTATAGCTTGTTGCATTGCTAATCATTAGAATCATTAACAAGGGAGTGAATTAGACATGGACGATAAGAACTTAATGGAAAATTTATTAATTTTAGAAAAAAATGGCTGTGATTTATATCTGCACGGCACAATTGAATCTTGCACAGGTAACGTACAGCAGTCTTTTAAAAATGCATTAGATAATTCTTTGCAAATGCAAGAAAAAATTTATTCTGAAATGTCTTCTAAAGGCTGGTATCAGCCAGACACCGCAGAACAGAAAAAATTACAGCAAGTGAAACAGAAATATTGCTCTTGTTGCTGTTAATATAATAACAACACTGTCTGATAAATTTCTTTCAGACAGTGTTGTTATTTTATAGTCAATCTACTTCATAAAAAAAACGCAAAAATGATATAATAAAAATATAAGTAAAAGTAAAGATTTAATATAAGCAGCAGTAAAATATCAAAAAGAAGGACATACATAGGAAGAAACAGGTGATTTATCGAATATGCCTTTTACAGCAATTCCACTTAAGATAAAATGTAATCACAAGCAGAAAACCAACCTGAAATATCAGAAAGAGGAACTGCGGAAAAAGCATCTGGAATTAAAGAATAAAGGAGGTCAACGGTATCAGCTCTCCATTTGCAGAGAAGAGCTTTGATTTTTGACCACATCATTTCAATAGGATTCAAGTCTAGACTGTAGGGAAACAAATAAAGAACGGAATCACCAACCACTTCGACTGCTTCTTTGACTCTCTTTACTTTATGGCAGCTAGGTTATCTATGACAACAATATCTCCTTTTTTCAAAGCAGGCACAAGTGTATTCTTGATGTAATTCAAAAAATTCTGTCCTTTCAGAAAACCCTGAAAAAATCCATATGCCTGTGTTCCTTCAAGTTTGTCAGAAGAAACAAGCGTTGTTTTCTTTAGCGTATTTTTTGACACATAGTCATGTACACATTCTTTATTTCGGGTTCTTCCATAACACCATACCATATCAGTATTTACACGCTTTCGTCCAGAAATACCAGTTTATCTGCCACAAATGTATTCTCTTTCCTGCTTTTCTGTCTGCTATTATTATTTTTCTTATCTCTACAGGTATTATCTTTATCACTCTTTCTATCCTCTATTATACCATAATTTCTGCTATTTGTCTATATTGGATTTTCTGTAAACACGGAAATCAATTTTCATTAAGAATCCTTAAAATCATCTTTAAATCCAGTAAG
>CAMWHN010000281.1 GCA_947174085.1 uncultured Ruminococcus sp. | reverse complement strand
TTATCAATGATAGAATAACTGTTTGTATCAATCTTCCGAATAAAATAGTGCCTATATTTATCCCAATAATTCTCATTTATTATGGGAAGCATTTCATAAAAAGCTGTGTCGTCTAATTTCTGATTAATGATAAATGTTGACATTTCTCTTATTGACTCCTGAATCTCATCAATTTGAGTAACTATTAACGAAGCTGCTTCAATTCTCTTTTTACGTTCTTGCAATATATAAATTACAAGAGCAAACGTTCCCACAATTATCAATCCTAAATTTCCCCAATTATCTTTAAAAAAATCTAACATATAGTACCTCACCTAAAATATTCCTGCATAAGTGCCTTTTTAAGCGTTTCAGCCTTTTCAAGCACCTGTTTTACTGCTGATTTTGATTTGTCGGTCTGTTCTACAAAGTCAGCAAATTGCTCTTGTAATTCAATAGGTGGTATATAAATTTCTATTCTTTGCAACTCCTGAGCATTTATATTAGCCTGATTTACAGCTCCTTTTGCAATATTTTTGAGCTTTTTCTTTAGGGCATCCGTATTCATAAAGCAAGATAAAACTATTGGGAGCATAACAGGTTTTAATCTCACTCTTATTATATAACCTGCTATAACCATATCTTCATTTTCATTGAAAACACAAGTTTTTCCGACAAGTTCAACGCTATTGGTTCTGTTAAACAGTACATCACCTTTACGAACGATACATTTCACTATTTCATTTTCGGGTATATCAATTCTTTTAAGGTCTGTAAGGTCTAATTGACCATCATAGGTAAGGTTATTCATACGCAAATATGGGTATTTACCTCCATCAACAGCTGGTCTACTCGTTCCATACTTAACCTCAGTAACAATATCGCCTATGGTAGCCATTTTCCAACCTTTTTGATTAAGAATAGGCTCACCAAATATCTCCACAAACCGAGCCTTAACAAGCAAATCCAGCTTTTCAATTATCTGATTGCATATGTCGATAGTGTGTGTTACTTTGTCGAGGGTTGAAGCTATTTGTTTCTGAATTTCAAGAGGCGGGAGAGAAATAGAAAACTCTGCTAAAGTTGATAGTTTAAGATTATCCCTAACCGAACCTGTAGCAAGTTCTTTGATATAATACAAACCAACAGGACTTTTCAAATAATAGTATAAATATTGCTGATACAAATCACTTTTTACTGAAAATACATTGTAAAGCGGACTTACGATTACAGTTTCTTCTTCTCTAAGCCAATCAACAGAACCAACATTTATTCTTGATGGATTATAAGCAAAATAACCATTTTTCACGATTTTGTATGTAGTTTTATCCTTACTTGCCACTTCTTTAGAAAAGTATTCTGCACAAAATCCATTGGAATTTGTTACGCTATATACAGGAATTTCAGAATCATCTTTATTACGTTCAGAATACTCTTGAATATAATCACCAAGCCTAACTGTTTCCCACTTACTCACTCAGCAATCCCCCCAACTCCGACAGCACACCGCCCAGCTCCTTATACAAGCCGTTAAGTTCTGCCATAATCTCACTTGTGGGTGGGTATTCAACCGCCACATATTCCGTCTTTTTGTACTTGTTTATCGACAAATCATAATCATTGTCTGCTATTTCCTGCTTCGGCACAAAAAAACTCTGCTCCGTGCGCTCTCTGTCCTTTTCGCCGTCGGGATTATGGAAACGGGAAATAATATCGGGAATATCATTTTCAGCCACTTCCGAGCGTTTGTCATCGAGAGAAAAACCGTCCGCTTTCATATCGTAAAACCAGACGTTATCCGTACCGCCTGCACCTGTCTTTACAAACACAAGTACAGCCGTTGAAACACCTGCATACGGCTTGAAAACACCACTTGGCATAGAAATAACGGCTTTCAGCTGATGATTTTCTATAATTTCCTTGCGTATTGATTTATGAGCCTTTGACGAGCCAAACAGTACGCCGTCGGGAACGATACACGCACATCTTCCGCCTTTCTGAAGCAGACGGAGAAACAACGCAAGAAAAAGAAGTTCCGTTTTCTTTGTGTTGGTGACGGCTTTCAGATTATCGTTGATACTTTCCGCATCGACAGAACCTTTGAACGGCGGGTTTGCAAGAACAACTGTGAATTTTCCGCTGACATCATTCTGCTTTGAAACGCTGTCTTTATAGTCAATATCAGGATTCGTAATAGAATGAAGCATTAAATTCATAGCAGAAATACGGAGCATTGTCTGGTCTGTATCGTAGCCTGTAAAAGTCTTTGAAGAGAAATCCGTCCACTGCTCATCCGTCATTGTATTTTCATAATGACGGCGAATATACTCTGCTGCGGAAACTAGAAAACCAGCCGTACCGCATGCAGGGTCACATATCAAGTCTTCGGGAGTAGGTGCAAGAAGCTCCACCATCATTTCACGGATATGTTTGGGAGTACGAAATTGTCCATTTTGACCTGCCGTTGAAAGCTTGCCGAGCATATACTCATACAAATCACCCTGCATATCAAGGTCGGATATATCATGTTCATACAAATCATCAAGACTTGTAATGATTTTCTGCAATATCTGCGGACTCGGAATTACAAACACCGCACTGTCCATATAGCGAGTGAAAGCCGTCTGTAGCTGTTCACCGTCCTCACGGTCAGGAATTTCAATCAGTTCTCCTCTGTTATCAAAGTCGGGAAGTTTGCCATATTTCATTTTCTTGACCGCAGGAAAAACACGTTGAGAAATAAGGTCAAAAATTTCTCTTGAATCCCTGTTCCTGAACTTACTCCAACGCATAGACTGTCCGATTTCAGACTGAGGAAAAATAAAGTCAGCCGTTTCGCCTGTTAGATTTGCAAATTCTTCTGCTTCAAGTTCTTTTTCGTCAAGTGAACGAATGAACATCAGATATGTAAGCTGTTCAATAACCGTCAGCGGATTCGTGATACCGACTGCCCATATATCAGTCCAGATTTTATCTATCTTATTTTTAATTATGCCTGTTATCATTTTATAACCTCCATATACTTCACAAAAGGCAGTATAGTACCACTATATT
>CAMWHN010000280.1 GCA_947174085.1 uncultured Ruminococcus sp. | reverse complement strand
AAAATATAGTATAATAAAATTATCATCATGAAAAACTGGAGATAGTAAATATTATGCTAACAAAATTATTAAGCCGGAACACCTGTGCAGAATGTAAACTCTGTTGCATATTTAGTCGCTATGATATTTTAGAAACACCTGTTTTAAGTCCGGAAATTCGCAAAAAATGCGAACAGCTCCTGCCTGAAATAAAATTTATTTCCAAAGGCAAAGAATCTTATTTATTTCGCATGAATCTAACTGAACAACAGGATTTATTTTCCTGTCCGTTGCTAAATTCAGAAACAGGTTGTATACTTGGCACGGAAAAGCCTTTTGACTGTCAAATATGGCCTTTTCAGATTACAAAAATTAATCATCAAGAAGCAATTATAATTTCTACGCTCTGTGAATCCATGATGCAACAGCCAATTGGTGTTTTAATTGATTTTTTAAAACAAGACTTGGCAGAAAAAATTTTTTCCTATGCTGAACAAAATCCGGATATCATTCGTCCTTATGATAATAGAAGTCCGGTATTAGTATTAAAACAGGAGAAATTTTAAAATTATTTTTTGGAGGTTATTATTTTATGTCAAATCAAAGCTATGAAAGCCCGTTTTGTACCCGATATGCAAGCAAGGAAATGCAATATTTATTTTCTGCTGACAAAAAATTTACAACATGGCGAAAATTATGGGTTGCACTTGCCCGTGCAGAAATGAAATTAGGTTTAAATATCACACAGGAACAAGTGGACGAACTGGAAGCTAATATTGAAAATATTGATTATGAAACAGCTTCTAAACGTGAAAAAGAAGTCCGTCATGATGTCATGGCGCATGTGTATACTTATGGAAAAGCTTGCCCTAAAGCTGAAAAAATTATCCATCTTGGCGCAACTTCTTGTTATGTCGGCGATAATACTGACATGATTATCATGCGTGATGCTTTGCAAGTCGTAAAAAGAAAACTAGTAAAAGTAATTTCACAGCTTGCAATATTTGCGGATAAATATAAAGCTCTGCCTTGTCTTGCTTATACGCATTTACAACCAGCGCAATTAACAACAATTGGCAAAAGAGCAACACTCTGGTGCAATGAATTACTAATGGATTTAGAAGATTTAGATTTCAGAATCAAGTCTTTAAAATTATTAGGTTCTAAAGGCACAACGGGTACACAAGCTTCTTTTATGGAATTATTCCACGGCGATACAGAGAAAATTAAGCAATTAGAAAATTTAATTGCAGAAGAAATGGGATTTTCTGCTGTAGTACCTGTTTCCGGTCAGACTTATTCCAGAAAAATTGATTATCAAGTATGTTCCGTGCTAGCCGGTATTGCACAGTCAGCAAGTAAATTTTCCAATGACATTCGTTTAATGCAGAGTTTCAAAGAAATGGAAGAACCATTTGAAAAAAATCAAATTGGTTCTTCTGCAATGGCTTATAAGCGTAATCCTATGCGTGACGAAAGAATCACATCACTAGCAAGATATGTGATGTGTGATGTATTAAATCCAGCTTTTACAGCAGGTACACAATGGTTTGAAAGAACTTTGGACGATTCCGCAAACAAGCGAATTGCTGTAGCAGAAGCTTTTCTCGGTGTAGATGCGATTTTAAATATTATGCTGAACGTAACAGACCCAGAAAACGGACTTGTTGTCTATGAAAAAATTATTACAAAGCGTGTCATGGCAGAATTACCGTTCATGGCAACAGAAAATATTATGATGGACGCTGTAGAAAAAGGCGGTAATCGTCAGGAATTACATGAGCGTATCCGTCAGTTATCTATGCAAGCGGGCTATCGGGTAAAACAAGAAGGCTTGGATAATAATCTTTGTGAATTAATTCTAGCAGACCCAATGTTTATGATTTCTAAACAAGAACTTGACAAAATTATGAAACCAGAGAATTTCATTGGCAGATGTCCGCAACAAGTAGAAGAATTTATTGCGAATTGCGTTCAGCCTGTGCTTGATGCAAATGGCATTTCTGATGACCAAGCAGAAATTAATGTTTAATATTTAAGAAAACCTATAAAAACTGTCAGACTGAATTATTTTAGTCTGACAGTTTTAACATAACAAAACACAAAAAATCAGGATTTTTGCAAAGATTTATGTTATGCTATCATTACACTAAGAGAAAGGAAAATTAATCACATGAATTGGGTGTCTAATATTCAAAATGCCATTGATTATATAGAAAATCATCTTACTGAACAACTTCACTAAAAAAAAATAGCAGAACAAGCAATATGTTCGCCGTATTATTTTCAGAAAATATTTATAATTCTATGTGGCATAACTGTCGGCGAATATATCCGTAATAGAAAACTCACACTTGCCGGCAATGAGTTAATGACAACGGATATTAAAATTATTGACCTTGCGTTAAAATATGGCTATGAATTTCCAGAAAGCTTTACAAGAGCATTTACTAATTTTCATGGTGTCACGCCGTCAGAAGCAAGAAAGAAAAATAGTCAACTCAAATCATTTTCTCGTCTCAAAGTGCAAATTATATTGAAAGGCGGAAATTCTATGGATTACAAAATTTCCTCAAAAAAATCATTTACAGTACTCGAAAAAATCGAGCAACATATGGTAGTTTGTGAAAAGAATATAAACACAATTCCAGCATTCTGGGAAAAAGCACACCATGACGGCACAATTGCTACATTGTTGAAACATGCCATTGACAACAGTTTTATTTTTGGTATCTGCTATGGCAGTGGTCACACTGACTGTGAACAATTTGATTATTCTATTGCAGTTGCATGCGCTCCCGATACGATTGCACCTGATGGCTATCGTATCAATACAATACCTGCAAGAACATGGGTAATATCAGAATGCACAGGTGCTATGCCTGATGCAATACAGCAACTCTGGCATGAGCTATGCTCTGAATTTTTCCCAACTTCAAATTATAAGCCTACCTATGAGCTAGATATTGAAGCTTATCCAGCAGGAAGCATGACTGACCCTAACTATAAAAGTCAAATCTGGATTCCGATTAAAAATGATTAAAATTTAATAAAAA
>CAMWHN010000279.1 GCA_947174085.1 uncultured Ruminococcus sp. | reverse complement strand
ATTTCACAGAAGATGGTAAGCTCAATGTGTTTGATCTGTGTCTGATGAAAAGAGCACTGTTCACGAAACTCTGATTTGTCTCACCAACACTATAAAAATTAAATCCTCTGTAACCACCTCGAAATCGTTTCTGAGGTGGTTTTCATTTAACGCTGTTGTGGATTATTCTGATAGCATTTTTTATTCAAACAGTATCGCTTAATGCTTAAATCGTAAAATCTTAGATTATTTCTGATTCGTGTATACTTGTATTCATCAGACAACAGCTCCTTGAGTTCCATAGTTTATGGTAATTCCATTATAACTTACTCTGAAGCTGGTGTCTTTATTTTTTGTGCATTTTTTTGTACATTTTTTCGGTTGCTCATTTATAGTATAATAATTATATCAATTGGAAGAAAACCAGCTCCTCAGTTGGGGTGTTTTTTTAACTGAGAAGCTATGTTTTTCGTATGATATGGTATTTCCTATGATGAGTCATGTTACGCTTTGCTATTATCAGAGAGTGATTTATTAATGTATTCTTCTACAGACTTCTTTGGAATCTTCCACACTTTGCCGATCTTAAAGGCATTCAGTTCTCCACTTTTGAGAAGTCTGTACAGTGTGTTCTTGCCAATATCCAGATACTGCATAACTTCTTCCAGCTTCATAATATCATTATTTTCCATAATACTACCTCCTGATTTAGTTGGATTTTTTTACTATTATGTTAGGTTATTTACCAACGGAATTCAGCCTGTTCTACCGGAAATCCTGCATAAACTGTGACAGTACAATCATTCCGGAGAAGTCTCGCCCGTCCTACAGCCTGTTCCAGCTGCGATGACAGCATCCATATCTGAATTTTCTGTAGAATTTCATTCTTGAATGTGTTCAGAGAAAAACTGTAGCCGTTCCATTCTATTCGCTGGACGTACATATTCTGTGCTTTATTCAGTTTCAGACCAGCCCTCATGCCGTAAAGACAGTAGACAAAATCTGGCTTGTTAGGCAAACCAATCACTGACAGATTCCGACCGCTTAATAAGTTCAAACCTTCCACATTACCGTAATGATACTTTGTATGGAATTCCTGCTCAATACCTTTAAACGTAATGATAGTATCGCCCTCAGCCAGGTAATAGAGATTATTGATTTTATCAGGATTCTTTTCGAGGATATATCCGCTGTAACTGCAATCAGTATGCTGGATAATTCTGCCCTGATACTGTGCTTTCTGACACTCATAGAAGTCAATTTGCCTGTCCGGATAGAACATCTGATACAGCTCCGGATTTGCAGTAGCTGACAGGATGATCAGCTTGCCAGACGGTAACGGGCTGTCCGTGAGGTAATGTATCATAGATGGCGTAATATAGACATACTCAGCGTTCAATAAATCATAGATATTTGACTTTAAGTGACTGACTTTCCTGACCGTCTCATCATCTTTCGAAAGATACAGCCTGTCCCGTTTTCTATAACCACGATTGATACATAAATAAGTAATTCTGCTACATATATCATCGTCATCAAACATTCCTGAATTCCGGACAAATTTCAGTTCGTCCATACTGAAAGAGTTTGCATTAACAGCTGTCCTCAAAATATCTTCGTCAATAATGACTTCATGACTGTCAAGGATTTCCTGTTTCATGTGCATCAAACGGGCATGAGTTGTAATCATGTGTCCATTGGAACGATATGCACGTTTCAAATCATTTAGATAAGCCGATATCTGGATATAATCAGAATCTGTATGCTTTAATCTCTGCAACTGTATTCTCAGATATTTCATGACATATTCACCTGCACCAACGGTATACAGATTATCAATCCTGCACTTTAAATCATCTGACAGCATATAGTCATCTAAATCAGGTGTACCACAGATATTCTCAATTCCCATACCTTTTGCTTTCCGAAGTATCTCTTTCTTCAGGTCATGTGTCGGAACAGCAATCAGCAGAGGCTTTTCACTCCATTGCATGTAATTCAGATAGGTCTGTGTCTTCCCGATACCTGTCTGTGCTTTGATGATATAAACAGGTTGATTCTGTTCATTTACTGCTCTCCCAAATGCCTGGTTCAGTTCTTCGCTGACTTCTTCAATTGAAACATAATGCTCTTTTCCAGTCCGGCGAATCTCGAATTTCTGAGGTTTTGCAGTTGAAAGCATATTTTCTGTGTGCTGGGTGCTGTCACAAAATGGTTGAAAAGTAAAAAATACGCCCAAAGAAAAATATATTAATGAAAGTACCTATAACGGCTTTATGAATATCTTGATTTTTAGAAAAGCAGATTGTTTTGCGTGCAAGTCTTTTAATACGAGTTCTTAAAGTTAAGTGATTTCTTTCTATTTTCTGTGTATTCTTTTTTCCGCTGATAAGTGTTTTATCAGTAACCCTGCTCTCATAAGCAAAATTGTTATCTGCGTAGACTGTTCCGATATTAAATGGCTTGAGCAGTTCAAGAAGTTCGTCCAGATATTTATATTCACGTGTACCAAATGTATAAGCAAGAGGTGTATTTGTTTCATGATCTACTGCCCACCAGAGCCAGATTTGATGCTGCTTATCGTGACAAAAGCTCCACATTTCGTCCATTTCAGCGGATATTACATTGCTGACTACAATATCAATCTTCTTTTTTGAATCACATTTTTTCAGATATTCTTTATTTACCTGTTCTGCAAATTTTGCTGTTTTTTTAAAACAGCTGTCACTGTATTCGGAGAGATTTTTAATACTCGTCCTGTATCTCTTGTTCCCGAACCGTTCATTGCCATATCAATGATTTTTTCTTTTATCCCCGGTTTGCTTCCATTGTTACTGTATTCTGTCTGAAAGGTTCTGTGTCTGCATTTAGGATTTCTACATAACATCCTTTGTTTTCCTGTTCTGTTCTTTCCGTTTTTTACCACATCATCACTTTTACAATATGGGCATAATATCTTTTCGTAAACCATTTCTTTTCTCCATTTTTTTATTCTATTTTACCACTTCATCAGGCGAGATGATATCAGCACCTATTAAACTGTCAAGATATTCTGAAAAC
>CAMWHN010000278.1 GCA_947174085.1 uncultured Ruminococcus sp. | reverse complement strand
ATGATATAGGAGGAAAATTTTTTTATGAAAAAATTAATAAAAACCACAGTGTCAATTATGATATTGTTATCTATGATGGCAACTGCTGGTTGTTCGTATCAGAAAAAAGATGCTAGTATGAATATTGCTGTTATTTGTAAAAATAAAAGAGATCAATATTGGGATTCCGTTTGGAAAGCTTGCGATGATGCAGAAGAAGAAATGGATATTTCTATTATGCGTCTTGCACCAGACGTAGAAAATGTAGATGACCAGATTTCTATGATTAATCAGGCAATTTCTGCGAATGTAGATGCTATTGTATTAGCAGCAATTGATACAGATTCTGAAAACGAAGTGCTTTATAATGCAACAAATGCGGGTATTCCTATTTTGACAATTGATTCTGATGTCAGCTATGAGGGCAGAGTTTCTTATATTGGCACACAGAATCTCTCTGCTGCCGCAATTGTGGCAAGATATACAAAAGATTTATTAAACAATGATGGCAAAGTCGGAATTATTTATCATGGTGCAACTTTAACAGCGGATTTGCGAAAAACTGGATTTACAGAAGAATTAAATCCGTCAGGAGATGTTTCTAGCACTATGCCTGCTGGAGCTGGTTCTAAACATAATAATTCTAGTTCGCAATCTGAAGAAAAAAATTCTGAATCTGAATCTGAATCAACAAATAATATTAAAATTATAGACCTTTGTGACGGCGAAGGAGATATGGAAATCTCCAAAGATATGGCAAAAAAATTAATCACAGAACAACATGTAAATTTAATTTATACGACCAATCAACCTGGTACAAGAGGCGCATGTGAAGCCATTTCTGAATTAATTGAAGCCGGAACAATTCAGCCTAATGAAGTTCAGCTTGTTGGATTTGATTATTTTGACGGTGCTTATAACTATGTCACAAGTGGTGTGTTAGACGCTGTCATTGTGCAAAATCCCTATAATATGGGCTATCTTGGTATCAGAAGTGCAAGAAATATCGTAAACGGTGAAGAAGTACCATCTCTTGTCGATACTGGCGCAATATTAGTCACGGCAGATAATATTGACCAAGCAGATGTGCAATTTTTAATTAATTCGTCTGATGAGTAAAGGAGGGTCTGAAAATGGCGAAAAATAATAGAAATGCAATGGATAGAAAACGGCGTAAAGACCCTGTTCTCAGAAAAACAAAAAGAGCTTATATTACAATGGCTTTGGTATATCTGGTAGTCATTGCTTTTAATATGGTTGTTGAAAATCTTGTTTATCTTGGTAGTAGAAGTCAGTATGATAAAAATATTTCCGCTGTGAATACAATTGATGCCATTCAAAATGAATTTTCACAAATTAATCAAGATGTATTATTATTTGTTGCTGGCGAAAAAGAACATAATGGCATTAATATTTTAAATTCTATTGAAAATGAATTTATTGAGATTGAAAACCAGAAAGATATTTATTTAAAAGAAGTTGCAGATTCAAATTTATTAAAAAGAAGATTTACACATGCAACTTATGCATTAAATGCCTATAAAAGAAAAATTAATGAAGTGCAGGATATTCTTGCAGATATGGAACATGAGGCTGTTGTTAGTATTTATATACAGGAGTTAGAACCATTGCAAGTAACTGCAAATGAAATGCTAAATGCTGTTGTAGAAATCAGTACGGCAGAATGCCAAAAAGCCGAACAGAAAACTACTTTGAATCATATTATAGCACAGGCAAGCTTAATTATTGTGTCAATTATTTTACTTGTTTCCCTGTGGGTACTCGGAAACAGACAAGTAAAAACTTTAATGGAAGTACAACAACAAGCAAGAGAATTAAACGAAGCAAGCGCACGTTTGACAAAATCCAGAAAGAAATTGCTTGATACTGCTATGACAAATATTTTAACAGGTATGAAAAACCGTTATGCACTTGATGAAAGCTTATCACAGTTAATTAATAATACACAGTTTAATATTGCAGTATTTGATATTGATAATTTCAGAGCATTTAACGACATGTACGGCTATGAATTAGGTGACGAATATCTTGCAACGATTGCAGAACGTCTCAAAGAAGAATATTCCGATTTTGCAGAAATGTTTAATATCACAGGTAATGAATTTTGTATGATTTTCTATGAGCATGTGTCAGATGTGCATGCACAGCAATTAGCGGAACAAATCCGCCAGAGTATCGGACAGCCAACTATGATGACTGGTAATATTGTATTACAGGCAACTGTTTCTGCAAGTATTTATCATTATTTGCCAAGTGATAACCTTGATGTAAATACACTCTTAATGAAATTGGATTCTGCGTTACATACGGCGAAACGTGATGGCGGTAATCGTATTTATCAAATTCAATAATAAAAAATCCCTTGCAAGTTTTACGACTTGTGAGGGATTTTTTTATACAAACCAATCTAGCAAATTAATCTTATTCTATTCTTAATCAATCAGCAGGAAAATATATATTTGCTACGTTTATTGCTTCATTAACAAGTGTTTTTACTTCTGAGTTATTCAGTATTTCTTGGGGGTCAAGACCATAGTTTTCTACTACTTCCAAATTTCTATTTGTATCAAAAATATAAAATTTTATATCGTTTTCAGTATAGTCTTGAATTTGAATTTGGAAATCCATTTCTTTGAATAAATGCGGACGGATACTAAGTATTACACCATAATTTTGAAAATATTCTGAATCATCAGTATTCGTATACGTTGTGCCTGAAATACAGTAATTTCCAGTAAAATTTAAATATTTTGGAAAAATAACACCTGCAGTGCAACTATCCATAGATTTGTTATTTGGAGTCAAATCATAGATTTTATCACTTATTTGCACAGAGTCTGGATTATTTTTCACTATCTCTGCAAAGCACTTGCTCGTGTAACTACGCCATAATACATTCCATGCTGAAAAAGCCATAGCTACAAATGACAACATAACAATTAAAATATTTTTTTTCTTTTCCATGACAAATCATCCTTTCAGAGTTTTATTTTATAATATTATCATAGCATATTATTTCTAATTTGTAAATTAAGAACCTT
>CAMWHN010000277.1 GCA_947174085.1 uncultured Ruminococcus sp. | reverse complement strand
TGAAACACTTTGAATAATATTATCATAAATTTCAGGTGTGACAAAATCTGCAAATAATGACATTTCTAGTGCAGAATCAAATTTTTTAATTTTCGCCATTGTTTTTTCTACTTCTAGTTGTCCGGAATATAATCCTGCAATTGTATTTTGATATTGCTTGTAAGATGCATATAATTTTTGAAAAGCAGATTTACGGACTTCTCTATTTTCTGAACGAATATATAGCATATAGTTTGTATCTGTTAATTCTACAGAATTGCCATTTTCGTCAGTAATACAGCCAAATTTCATATCAGAATCTGTTAAAGTCTGATACACATCTGACGCTGTTTCACGTTCTTTCTGAAACATAGCTAATAATTTTTCTTCAGATTTTGATAACGTATGCGGTTGGTAACGATAGATATTGCGCAATAAAATTTCATATTCTTGTAAACCAGAATGCGCTTGCAAGAATTTTTCTAATAATTCTGGCTGTAATTCTAATAATGTCGTATCAAAAAATGCAGTTTTTTCAGAGTACGCTGTTACTAAATTCTGTGCCTGTCCAATGAGACGCTTATTTTCCTGATTTGTCGTATCTTCAGAATATTTTAAACTTGCAAACGTATAAATTCTATTCACTTGTTCGCCAATTTCAAATATATTTTTTACAGTCTGGTATAAATCTTCTGGTGTATGCAACATATTTTTTTCCAGCTCTGAAAAAACAGCAAGCTGTTCCTGTGCAGACTGGAAAGCCTGTTCCCAGTCTTTCAAACTAGAATAAATCGTAGACAAATCCCATTTATCTTTTTCTGCAATTTCGTTTCTAAGCATGATAGTAATCAAACCCTTTCTTGATAATAATTATTATATAGCAATTTTTTTAAAAAAATACAAATATTTTTTAACTATCCTGTTAATCTAATTTTTGCTTTTCGTTTCAAAACAGATTCCAACCAGAAATACATAATAAAACAAAATATAAAAATACTTCCCCATGTTATCATACGGCTTTCTAATTTTTGAAAAATCACATGTTGTTTTGGATTTTCTGAATTATAAGCAATATTTAATAAATCATCTTTTTGCAAATCTTTTTTATACGAAAAATACCAAAATAATTTTGGGTGTGTCGTAGAATTTTTATAAATTTCTTCATTTTTTTGACAAATATATTGATACTGGTAACCGGTGTCTGCAATAACAAGTGTAATAACAGCTTCTGTCTTGTGCCATGCAAGTTGCCCCCGAACCCATTGAAATGCATCAGAACAAACAATTGCTAAAGAAATAAATATCATAATAAAAAACGGGATTGTTCTGATTTTTCGATACATGTAAGACCGAATTATAGCTTTTTCTTCTGGCGAATACGGCATGTTTTCAACTCCTTTCTTCACCAATTTTTTCCCTATTATTAAAGTGTAACACTTTTTTAACAATCTGTCAAGTGCCGTGACAAAATTATCCCTCACTTTAAAAGTGAGGGATAACTTTCTGTAGTTTATTAACAATTCGTTTTATTTAAAAAGCGAGAAAAAAGCACTTGCAGCAGCAGATCTGGCAGCTGAATTTGCAGCGTTTGCAGCGTCTGTGGCAGCATTTGCTGTGATTGCTGAAATCATTTCAAGTCTTGCCTGATGTTTTTCTGTTTCATAGAGATTAATTGCTTCTTTTAAATTACTGGCACGCATGTTATTAAGATAGGAAAAAAGATAAGCAAATGAAGTACTATCTCTGTAATCATAGGGTAGCCAAGAAAGAACAGCATCATTTTTAAGCATTTCTAATTCCTGGTCACAAATACCTTTCTTTTCTATAAACTTTGCAGCTTTTTTCTTATGATGTATTCTGTTTACTATGCCCAAAATACCAAAGGCAACAAAGATAATAACTCCCAATGTTGTGAATACTTCTCCGGAATCAGAAAATGCACCTATGAATATGCATATAAAATATCCAATAGCAAAAAATCCTATCGTTTGTAACATTCTTGCTTCTTTCTGTTCATGTGCAATTGTTTCCTCATAGCTGGCTATCTGGATTTCTTTTTCTTTTATCGCAGTCATCACTGAAAAACTATTCTCCATGTTATGTAAGACGAGTTCTCTTTCTGAAGCTACTGCCACTCCGCCTGTTCTAGCTGTAACCAAATTGTCACTCTGTTGCATTCCACAACTGGAACAAAAAGGCGTGTTGTCTGGAAGCTGATTTCCACAATTTTTACAAAACATAATAATCCTCCTGTATTTTCTAATTAAGATAATCATATTATATATCCAAATGGATATAATGTCAATAGTTTTCATTTACTTTGTGTTATAATCTACTTAGTAAACAATTTTACAGAGGTGCTTTTGTGTATTATTTACAACGATTAAGAGATTTAAGAGAAGACGAGGATTTACAACAATCCGATATTGCCAAACTTCTTCACACAACACAGCCACAGTATTCACGCTATGAAACCGGTGAACGTGAACTTCCTGTGCGACATCTTGTAACACTTGCTGATTTCTACAAAGTTTCCACTGATTATATACTTGGACGTACTAACCACAAAAATTACATTCAAAAATAGATGGCATTCTTGCTGAAATGGTTGATAAAAAAATTTTAAAAAAACGCTTGACAAATTTTGAAACTTATGTTATACTAATAAAAATTATATAATTTACATGCAATGACGGAAACAAAATTTTAGGATTCAAGTTTCAGAGAGCTGTTATCTGGTGTGAAACAGTACTTGCCCTAGAATATCACTCATTCCCGAGCAGATACGCTGAAATTTAGCTAGTAAGCGTGTACGGGTTCTCCCGTTACAGAGATATGAATTTTGTGTAAAAACTTGATTCAGATGAGTGGGCATTTTAAATGCCAAAAAGAGTGGTACCACGGAGTTAATTCGTCTCTTTTGTGTTCTTTTGACACAAGAGAGATTTTTTTATTTTTAAGAAAGGCGGTATATTTATGAAAAATTTTGAAAAATATACAAAACAGTTTTTTGCAATTGAAAATCCCCCAATGCGTTGGGCGCAGAAAAATTTTATCGAAAAAGCTCCCATTTGGTGTAGTGT